>JANZZJ010000112.1 GCA_026419455.1 Candidatus Sumerlaeaceae bacterium
CGCCTAAGAACTGTGTTGGTGAGTCCATAGGCTTGAATGCCAATCTCGAGACCAAACCACAAAGCTAGCAATGCTAGCAATCCCAGGGTGGGCAACATCTGCTGGCGATGAAGGGTTCGGATGACGCTTGCGAGTGCCGCAAGGCGCGAAAACGTGAATGCCAAGAAACAAAGCGCTCCCGGAATACCCGCCGCAAAAACTTTTTCAAGCCAGAAATTATGAGGATGGCTCATTCCTTCTATATTTGCAGCCACGCCGGGATATTGTGCGCTAGTGACTTTTTCAAAGATGGGGGAGCCGTATCCGTAACCCTGCAAGGGCTTTTTCGAGATAAGTTCCAGCGTTATGGACTGGATGATGAGCCTGTTACCCAAGGAAGTTTGCGTTCCAACCGATCGGTTAGGCGTGACAAGAATGCTCTCGAGCCAGTGTCCTCGCTGATGAGGGGAAAGGAAAACCACAGCAACAAAGATAAACGCCACCGCCGTCGCCCAAATCAAAGTTATACGCGTCCTAACTCCCGTCAGAGCGGCTAGGGTTGAAATTCCTCCCACCAGAACTCCTAACTGGGCTCCCCGCGTAAGACTTAGAAGGCTAATGATAACACCGACCAAGGCGCTTCCAGTAGCAGTACGCCACGAAAACTGCGTGTAGCTCAGCACGAAAGCAGGAATGAGAAAAGCGGCACACATGCCAAAGAAGCCGGCTCGATTATGGTGTTGAAACGGGAACTGGAGTCGCCACTCCGCCGGGGCGGGCCCAATTCGGATCCATCCCTCTTCATTCAGCAGGCTAGATGGTAGCGCGCCAATTACGTGGAGACTTGCAACAATCAGCATGAGTACGCAAACTACTGTGACAGCCGCACCCGCACCTTTAGCGAATAACCGTGCTAGGCTCGGCTGAGAACATGCAGACCATGTCGCGAAGAAAAATACTCCCACGTAAACACAAAGTTCGCGCGTAAAAAGCTTCAGAGCTATGCCTGGGTTTTCAGACCACACAGTTCCCACAGCCTCCCATAAGAAATAGGCTAGCAGCGTTCCTAACGAGAGTCGAATCCATCGGCCGGTTCCATGCGCACCGCGACCGACTGTTTCACGGTACGCTAAAGCTGCAAGTACTAATACCGAAGCTACCCCCGCTCCGCCAAGGAGCGACAACGCAAGGTGCTTTAATTCGGCGGTATTTTGCCAGGTATGAGCGCCACTAAAAAATAAACCGCACACTGCGGCAGCCAGCACGGTACGGCGTGTAAAAAATGTCCTGTATGTGCCCAATATTGCCGTTGAGAAGATTATGGCGAATCCGCCCACAGCCAAAAGTGGCCGCTCGGAGACGCGGTCGGTGCTGACAAGAACCACTGACAAAAAACCGCAAACCCATATAATCGCCGGATGCAGCGATAATAAAGAGTTCAAGAGCCCTTCTCTGCGTTTAGCCATGGCAACCTCGTTCACCTGCCCCAACTTAAATACTTTGAGCAATTACGATTTTTGCCTTGCAGGGCTAGACTAGCTCGGATTACAATTTTGCCGGCCTGATAAAGGGCAAACTTGGATAATAGGGCGAGGTGATGCTCCAACAGTCACTCCCGGAATGGTAACTAATCGGTCGTTTTATACGAGTCTCGCGACCGGTTTCCTTCTCACCGGCCACGAGAATGTCAAGAAGAGGGGAGAAATCAAGAGGGAGGAAATATTATGAAACGCATAATATTACTGGCGGCCCTATCCATGACTGCAGTAGTGCTTTCTGCCCAAACGACACCCAATGCGATCGCGTATTGGGTTACGCAAAGCACCATCATTCCTGATTATCCAACGCAGATGGCGGGAGCCGCCGTGGTCGGCGATTATCTTTACATTCTCGGAGGAAACAACACCGTTGACGGTGATACGGCGCGAGTGTGGCGCCTGAAGATCAATGCAGCAACAGGTGAGCTTAGTGAATGTACGGCGATGACAACTCTGCCTGCTACCAACTTCGCCTACATTAACGAGCAGGTGGAAGCTTCAGCAGATGGGATCTATATCTGCGGTGGAGGCTACAACGCGACTAATACGAACAGAAACAACGTAACATCGATAGGGGTAAACGCTAGCGGCAACTTCACGTCTGCTTCGTGGAAAGTAAGTCCTGCTTTCCCAGGCGGCTACGACCCCGAACTCGGCAGTGCAGTCATTGCGGGCAACGGGTACCTCTATGCTATGGGTGGCGACAGCCAGAGTGGAACACCGCCGCTTTACGATGTGTGTGTGTATGCGCAAACTCAGGCTGACGGGAATCTGGGTGCTTTTGCCACTGGAACGACACTTCCCTCTCCCTGCTACTTCTCTGCCAATGCTGCGATCGGTAATAAAATCATTCTCCACCGGGGCTTGACTACGCTCGGCGTTAATACGTCGGTCACGACAGACTTGTACGTCAACACAGTTAACAACGACGGCACAATGGGAACGTGGGTTCAGCAGACTGCCGCTGCTCTTCCGCAAGGCCGGTACAACCTCGGTCTGATTGCTGTAGGCGATACGGTGTTCGCGATTGGTGGCCGCGCCTCTGGGGGCGCCGCGATGAGCAACGTCTGGCGCTCTCAAATGACCGGTAGTTCCCTCGGAGCTTGGCAGACCTCGACGGACGCTCAGCTTCCCGACGGCGTGCGCTACCATGCAGTAGTCTACTCAGCGCAAAGCAAGAGCATCTATGTCGTCAGCATTCGGCGTGCCAGCGACGGAGCAGTGTCGAACGAAGCCTATATCTCGGCACCTCTTTTCCCGAGGACAGTTTCAGCTGCTGTCGCTAGCGAGGATTGGAGCCTCTACGAGTAGGCTAGATCTCGTCCGAGGAGAACCAGCGACGGCGTGGAGAAACTGCTCTCCACGCCGTTATTTTTGCCTTTTGAGGCGAAGTGCTGGGCCTCATGACTTTTCATTTTGCGTTCGACTCGACTCCTACCTTATCAACATGCAGCAATGATGATGAGTAGCGAACAAGGCTCAGTCCCTAATACAACTTTGGCCGGTAGCCAACCCATCCTCACAGTTCGCGACATGCGCAAGTCGTTCCTTGTTGGGCGCGACGCGTTGTGGCGCCACAAGTTATTGCTCCATGCCGTTCGCGGTGTTTCTTTTAGCCTCGAGCGTGGAGAGACGCTTGGTCTTGTCGGTGAGAGTGGTTGTGGCAAAACGACATTGGCTCGGCTTATTCTCCAACTCATCCGTCCAGATTCAGGAAGTGTGTACCTTGATGGCTCCCCAGACCTTTGCACGTTATCCCAGGCAGCTCTGCGTCCCTATCGTCGGCGTCTCCAGATAATTTTCCAGGACCCGTACGGTTCGCTGAATCCACGCATGACGGTGGGCTCAATTGTCGGCGAGCCACTGATCATTCACAGGCTTTGCTCGAAAAAGGAACGCCAGGAACGGGTCAAAGCCCTACTGCACGAAGTGGGGCTTTCGCCACGCGCCATGAACAGATTCCCACACGAATTTAGTGGTGGTCAGCGCCAACGAATTGGCATTGCCCGTGCCCTTGCAGTAGGGCCAGATGTCATTGTTGCCGACGAGCCTGTCAGCGCATTAGATGTTTCGATTCGCTCGCAGATCATTAATCTGCTGGAACGCCTCCAGGAGCAGTTTCAAATTGCCTACCTTTTCGTTTCGCACGACCTTAGTGTCGTTGCACACCTAAGCCACCGCGTTGCTGTTATGTACCTAGGCGAGCTCGTTGAGATCGCGCCTAAGCGGGCGTTGTTTGGGGAGCCTCTGCATCCATACACTCAGGCATTGCTGGCTGCTGTTCCTCAGCCGGATCCTAAACGTAAAGCGCCACGTATTTTGCTTCGCGGCGAGGTGCCTTCGCCAGTTGCCCCACCGAGCGGCTGTTCGTTCCATCCGCGTTGTCCCCTAGTTTTTCAACCCTGCTCCACCGCCAAGCCGACCTTGTGTGAAGTACGTCCAAATCATTTCGTTGCCTGCCATCTGTATGATCCTGAATATGTTCGAACACCGGTGAGCTAGTCTTTGTTGAAGGTCGGACCGTTATGGTTAAATTCATCAAAGCGCGTGCTGTCTGGGTGGACAATAATCACCTGCGCAGCGATGCCGTTGTATGCGTAGAAAACGGCATCGTGGTTGATATTATTAGTGAAAATCAGCTTCCTACCAATATCGCTTCTGCCGACGTTTATCACGCTCAGATCCTGTTGCCGGGTTTCATTAATGCCCACTGTCATCTCGAGTATAGTTTCTGCCGTGGGAAGCTGCCGCGTGGTCAAATTTCGTTCACGGAATGGATCGAAGCCATTGGGGAGCTCAAACGCTCAATTTCTCAAGATGAGCTTACTTCCTGTGCCGCTCAAGCAATACACGAGCTCATTGCTGGCGGATGCACGACGATCATCGACTGTGCGCATCGGGGGGAAATGCGGGACATTCTTGGCGCCAGCAGCCTGAGGCATGTCATTTTGTGGGAGCTTATCGCGCTTCGAGACGAACAAGCCGACGAAGTGTGGCAGTGGGCGCAGAAGAACCTTCATCAAGACAACAGCCCCATGTGCATTACCACGGGATTGAACCCTCACGCACCCTATAGCGTTGGAAGGCGACTCCGTGAATACTTGAGACGATTTGCCCCCTTAAATCCCAAAGTGCCAGTCGGCTGGCATGTTTCAGAAACCATAGAAGAAATGGAGTATTTGGCGAAAGGGACCGGCACGTTTAGGGAATTCTGCCAACGCCATGAAATTCCCCCAGCTTTTGATTGTGAGCCTGGCTGTACGCCCTTGGAATACTTGCATCGCGAAGAGCTCTTGTCGTGTTCACACTATCTTTTCCATCTCAATCATTTCTCTTCCGGGGATTTGAAACTCCTCGAGAAAAGCCCCGCCATAACAGTGGTTCACTGCCCGACGACACACGAGTTTTTTGAAAGGCCGCCTTTTGAACTGATGACGCTCTTGCGCCGCGGAGTAAATGTCGCGCTTGGGACAGACAGTCTCGCAAGCGCAGATTCCTTATCCATGTTTGATGCTCTGCGAGCGGTAGCGCGCACCCAGCCGGCTCTCACGGCATCGCAGCTCTTGGATTTGTCGACGAGAAATCCTGCTCGATCCGCTGCAATTCGGGATGTCAAGCCGCCCCTAGGCCTGATTGCCCGCGGCTCTGCAGCTGATTTTGTGGAACTCAAGACCGACCTCTCCTTTGAGCATGATTTGCGCGAGATACTGTGTCACGCTTCCACGAAGGTGGGGGCTACCTTCGTAGGCGGGCGAAAGGTCTCTTAAGATGGCCACTCATTCCTTTTACATGATCATAGCTGCTTGTGCCCTGGCAATATGCGGCGTGTCCGTTGGGAGAGTTCTCATCAGCCCCTTAATCAACTTTGTCCAGCGGCAGGGTAAGGAGATTTGGGTTAGCGAGACTTTGGCTCTCTCTGCCGCACTCGGAATATCAGTCATCGTCATTTTTGGACTTCTGTTGGGATACATAGGAGCTTTTTCACTTTGGAGCCTTCTTCTCTTGCTGTTCGCTGCTCTTGCCGCAAGTACTTATCTCTATCCCAAGTTAATGAAGCATCTCACCTGGGGAAAGGTAGGGCGGGGAGATCTTGCCGTTTTGGTTATTTGTCTGGCACTTATCGGCTATGCTGTTTTTATGCGGGGCCACGAGATTCAGGGGATGCGCGATCAGGGGGTTTACACGTGCACAGGGATTCAATTAGCCCGCACGGGAACCTTTATTTGGCACGACAGGTTGATCACATTACTCGGCTTTGAATCTGTTAAGCATTTATTTGAGGACATCGGCGACATTTTGCAGGGACGTCCACGTTTTCTTCGTTTTGCTGGGTACTATCTGTGTCCGCCCCAAACGGGGCGTGTTGTTCCTCAATTTCTTCACGGTTACGAAGTCTGGGTGGCTGTTGCGTACCTGGTAGGTGGCCCGCAAGCGACCCAATGCCTCAACGGTGCATTTGCCGCGTTGGGAGTATTGCTTTTTTATTGTGTCGTGCGACGTGTCGCTAGCCCACGAACAGCGCTTATCTCCGCGTTTTTATTAGCCACTAGTCTGCCGCAACTTTGGTACTCTCGTTTCCCCTCCAATGAACCACTACTGCAGGTTCTAGTATGGGCGACTATTCTGGGCTATGTTCTGCTAAGCGTGGGGCAGGCACCACTTTCTCAGAGAGCCCAGGAAACTCGTCAATTCTTTCTCTTCCCATTAGCAATTCCTCTTGCTGTTGCAACAACTGTGAAATTTGCATTTTGGCCATCGCTGACGATTTTTGCTTTCGAAGGAGGGCTCCGTGCCCACAAACGCAGCAGTTGCCTAAACGCAATGTTGCTTTGGCTAATCTTTGTGACGGT
>JANZZJ010000149.1 GCA_026419455.1 Candidatus Sumerlaeaceae bacterium
CAGATGTGTATAAGAGACAGGTATGACACGCGACGAAGCACGACGTCAGATCGAAATGCGAGGGGGTAAAGTGACCGACAGCGTCTCCTCAAAAACATCATTCGTTGTCGTCGGAACAGATCCCGGCAGTAAACTCGAAAAAGCTCAGCGCCTTGGCGTACCAACAATCTCGGAAGAAGAATTCCTCCGGCTCTTGGAAACGGCCTAGGTACGTTATTGAAGCACACACTTCTTGTTGCTGTGGCAGAGATGTTGTCTGCTTGCTTTTTAGAAAGCGCCACTGCTAACTTGTGATCAAATGCTGAACGCGCTGAACTCCTACCACAAGAGATGTGGTGGGCAGAACACTAAGAGACGAGACAACGATGGATAAGTTAGCAGCTGATCAACAAGCCCAGGCGCTCGGGAAGGTCTTGGTTCAGGAAGGGCTGATTACAGAGAATCAACTCCGCTACGCTCTCCAGCTTCAGCAGGAAGGGTTAGAAAAACGCCGCCTGGGAGAGATTCTCGTTGATCTAGGCTACATCACCAAGCGCCAGCTTCGGGAAATCGCGCGCAAGTATAACTTGCGCGTGCCCGTTGGACAAATCCTTCTCGAGTCAGGGCTCATCACTGAGGAGCAGCTTGAAGAAGCCCTACGTGAGCAGGAGTTGCGTCGTCAGCCCCTTGGGGAGATCCTTATTTCGAAAGGATGGATTACTGAAGAACAGTTAGCCTTAGCGCTTAGCCGTCAGCTTGACTTCCCCTATATTATTCCGAACCGTCGGCTTGTTGACCGCGCTGTGTTTCAGTTGTTTCCAGAGCCGATGCTCCGCGAGCATACCATTCTACCTCTCTTTCGCGACGGCGACATCATCACTGTTGTGATTCACAACCCCGAAGACCGCGCCGCCGTTCGCAAGATTGAACAGATCACCGGCGGCAAATTCGATCTCGCGATCGCGCCGAAATCCATGATTCGGCGCGTTCTGCGCGAGCTCTTGCAAGAGCAGTACCTGTTTACGCCAGCTGAGGGGGTTGTGGAAGAGTCCAGCAGGAGCGGATTTCGACGCTATGCCCTGCCCGACACAACAATTGAGGCTCCTCCGGGAACCGAAAGCCAAGTTATCAATATTGTTGATTACATTATATCAAGTGCCATTCGCCAGCGCGCGAGCGACATTCATATAGAATCTCTCTACAACAAGATACGTGTGCGTTACCGCATTGACGGTAAACTTACCTTTCAAACCGATTTGCCAGCGCACCTCGGAGAACGCATCGTGCGGCGCATTAAGGTGTTGGCGGGCATGGATGTCAGCGAGTCGGTTAACATGTTTGATGGGCACTTTTACGTAACCCTCGACAACACGAATTTCGATTTGCGTGTTTCGATGTTTCCTACCGTTCTCGGCAGTTCCATCACCATTAGAACTCTGACGCGAGAGATCGGACTTAAAGATCTCAGTGATCTGGGACTAAATCCAAATATCCTCGAGGTCTTTAAAAGGTTCTTGGATGCACCCGCTGGATTCGTGATGTTTTCCGGGCCAACAGGTTCGGGAAAAACGACCTCTCTTTATGCCTGTCTCAACTATCTCAACCGTGGCGATGTGAAGATTGTGACGGTCGAAGAACCAGTCGAGTTCAGCATAGAAGGCATTGCGCAGTGTCAATTGCGCAGCACCCAGGCCCGTAATGTTCGCGAACACATTCGCGCCATGATGCATCAGGATCCGGACGTCATTGTTATCGGCGAAGTAAGTGATGAGGAGACCGGCGAAGCCGCAGTTCATGCGGTTCTAAGCGGCCACAAGGTCTTTACCACGATCCATGCGGATGATGCTTTTGGGGCCATCATGCGCCTTATGGATGTCGGCTTGCGTACTTACCTGCTATCGAGTACGGGTCTCGCGTCCATATCGCAGCGGCTTGTGCGCAAGATATGCTCCCAGTGTCGTGAGCCTTATCAGCCGTCGCGGCAACTATTTAACATATTTCGCATTGCGGACTCAGACGTGGATAACTGGGAGTTCTTCCAAGGCAAAGGGTGTCCTGCCTGCAACGGCGTCGGATTCATGGGGCGTGTCGGCGTCTTTGAAGTTCTTGCCCTCGATCCAACGGTGCGCGACGCTCTTCTTGAGAATGTCAACGCCACCGAATTGCGAAGCATCGCTTTGCGTAGTGGTCAGTATTTATCGCTGCGCGAAGCTGGCTTCCTTAAAGCAGTGACAGGCGATACCACATTGGAAGAAATCGTTGGTATCCTCTCTTATAGCGAGCAGCAGGCGTTTGCCAAACTTTCGCTATCTGAGAAGAGGCTCCGGGAATGGATTGCTAGTACCGACAAGGAAAGCACGGCTCAGGGGGTGTAACACGTAGATATGCGATGGTTTTGGCACATCCTCGGCCGCATCTACGAAAAGCGGGCCAATTACCAACGCGCGGCGGAGTTTTTCGAAAAATCGCGCTCAATGCTCGATCTAGCTCGTGTTTACGAAAACTCTAGCAAATATCATGACGCGATGCGACTTTACGCCGACCTTGGTCACTTGGCAGATGCAGCACGACTGGCACTGGCTATTGGAGATGTACCAGCGGCAGCAAGCTTCTATCGGCGTGCTGGTGATGACAATCGCGCACTCCAGGTCCTCCTTAATCACGGAGCTATTCCTGACGCCGTGACTCTTCTTCTCGAACTCGGACGTAAAGAAGAAGCAGCGAAAGTCGCAGAGCAACATGGGGATTTGCGCCGTGCCGCCACTATATGTCTTGAACTTGGGCAAGAAGATAAAGCCATCGATTTGCTGCGTAGGCTCAACGACGTTCGGGGACTCCTTGCAATTTATCTCAAACGTCGCGATTTCCGATCGGCTGCCGAAGAGTGTCGTCGTTCTGGGCAGATTCCTTTAGCTGCGTTGCTTTTTGAACAAGCCGGGCTTTATGCGGAAGGGGCTAAACTATGGGAAGAAGTGGGGGAATGGTTGCGTGCTGCCGAACTTTATAAAAAAGCCGGCCTTTTCCAGGAGGCCGGCGAAGCCTATGAGAAGTCAGAGCGATTGGATCTCGCTGTGGAGGCATTTACAAAAGCCCCCAATTGTGAGCGCAAAGCTGCTGAGATCTATGAGGCTCTCGTGCGCTTGGAGGAGCATAGGACCTGGGAATTTGAGGCTCCAGTTATCGCTATGAGCTTGTCGCCTCAGTTAGAAGCAGCTGTGTTGGCCCTTTCCTCACGACGTGTTTTTTTCACAACGCGCCAGTTTCAGACGCGTTGGCATTGGCGTCCAGAAGGTGAGCGTGTGGTGCGTGAAGTGGCTATTGCTCCAACCGGCAACATCATTTTGGCTGCAGTGGATGGAACAGCTGCAAACGCGAATGAGTTTTTCCTAATTGGACTCGATGCAGCAAAAAATGCTCTTTTTACGCACACCGCTGAGCATCCCATTCGAGGCATCGCATTTGCACCAACGGCAGAGTGTGCCTATGTCTATTGCACAGGGGAGAAAATCCGCTTTTTCTCAAACATACATGATGAGCCGGTGTGGGAACATCATGTAGATTTTAGCGCATGGGAGTCGACTTTCTCCCCAAGTGGCAATTGCTTGGCCGTGGGAACGCTCGGTGGGACACTCTCCATTTTATCCCCAAAAGGAGATCTCCTCAGGTCTCGTCAATTTGAGGATCGAGTCCATCAGATTGCTTTTAGCTTTAACGGTGAATTTCTGGCAGTCGCAGTGGGGGATAGACGAGTTGTCATTTGTTCCAACGAGTCGCTAGAGACGATTGAGGAAACCCTGACAACAGAGACGCCACGCTTCTTGGTCCCACTCCAGGGTGTTGGCGAAAGCTTTATCGTCGCTGGCGAGCATTGCGTAGAACTAATCAGGGTTGGCAAAGGAAAATCACTACTTCTGGCGGCGGACAATCCCATTACCGCGGTCGTATCCGATCCGCTCGATTTTAACGTTTTCATAGGACTGTTAAATAAGAAGTTAATTTGCTACGCTGTTTGCGACTGTAAAAGCCTCGCTGCTGAGTGGTATGCTAAGGCGGGCGATAATGCCAAAGCTGCCGAGCTTTTTGAAGATGTCGCAAGCTATGAAAAAGCTTACGAGCTCTATTTGCAGATGGGCGATTATGAGCGCGCTGCCAGCAACATCCAGCGTGTCGGTGATTCACGAACTGCAGCACGCAATTATGAGATTGTCGGTAAATTCGATAAGGCTGCTTTACTTTATGAAGAAATTGGCGATTTACCGCGGGCCGCGAAGTGTTACGCCAATGCGGGCAGTAACTTGAAAGCAGCGAAGCTTTTTCATCAGCTTGGGGACGAGCTGCTCGCAGCCGAGCACTTTGAACTCGCAGGTGACCATAAACAGGCGGGCTACCTATTCAGGAAACTTGAGCAAGACGAGCGTGCCGTCGAAAATTGGGAAAAATGGCTCGCAGCCAACCCGGGCGACGGTCAGGTTGCATGGGAACTGTCTCAAATATATGCTGGGACAGCAAGGTACAACGAAGCTATCAAGGTCCTTCAGTCCATTCAGGATGATCCCGAACTGCGCCGGGATGTCCTGCGCCTCATGGCAGAATGTTTTATTGAAAAGGGACTTTATGAGGTTGCTGCCGATCGGTTGCTAGAGGCACTGGGTCCCGAGTGGAAGGCACAGCGCGATAACCTCGAACTCGTCTATGATCTGGCCATTGCATTCGAACGTGCTGGGCGTCTCGAGGAAGCCAAGGAGCTCTACAGCAAAATTCTCGCCGTGGATTACTATTATCGCGACGTTGTTCAGAAGCTCGAGCGAACAAGGCAACGAATCACGCAGGCAAGGGCGGAGACTCAATTGGCTGCGGTGGGCATGTCCTCGGAAGCGGCGGATCCCTTCGGTGCCACCATGACGACCAAAGCAACGAAGGAATCGCTGCGCTACAAGATCGTCCGTAAACTTGGGCAAGGCGGGATGGGGGTCGTCTATCTTGCCCTAGATACACGTTTGGGTCGCTACGTTGCGTGGAAAGTGTTGCCGGCGCATCTGGCAGGTGACCCCGAATTTCAGCGGAGGCTCCTCCAGGAAGCCTGCGCGATTGCACAAGTCGTCCATCCTAATATTGTGGCTGTTTACGACGTTGTCACGAATCCCAACGAGTGTTTCCTGACGATGGAGTACGTCGACGGGGCTTCGCTGAGGTTGCTTCTGTCGCGCGAAAAGACGCTTCCGCTTTCCCAGGCCCTTCGCTATACTAAGCAAATGGCATCCGCGCTTGCGGCTGCCCATCAGGCTCAGATTATCCACCGCGATGTGAAACCCGAAAACGTCATGATAACCTCAGCCACGGATGAAGTCAAAATGGTTGACTTTGGCCTCGCGCGCTTAGCGGAGGACGCTAAGGTCACTCGCGAGGGCTGTGTGGTAGGCACCGTCTCCTACATGGCGCCGGAGCAAATTCGCGGCCAGGCAATCGACGGTCGAGTTGACCTCTATGCATTGGGCGTTGTACTGTTTGAAATGTTGGTTGGACGTCCTCCGTTTGTGGGAGACAACATCCTGGCACAACACCTCCACGTTCCTCCTCCCTCCTTGGCTGAGCTTGTCCCTGACGTTCCACAATCTGTGTGCAAGTTTGTGGAACGTTGCTTGGAGAAAAACCCCGACGACCGATTCGCAAGTGCACTAGAAGCCTTGCATGAACTCCAGCGTCTGGAGGCCGAAGCAAAAGAGCTTTCAGGCTAGAAGCGAATAGCCAGCTCTTTATTCTTTGTCGCTAAAGCCACAAGAGCGCAGCGACGACGTCATAATTGATTAATGTTTACTCTGGATAGACAAATTCCACTTCCAGCTGGATGTCGGGATGCAGACTCTGCTTCACGGGGCATGTTAAGGCCCCTTGTTCAAGCGCTTGGCGAGTTTCTGCATCGTACTTCCTTCCAGCGGGAAAAACGATTCGCGCGGTGAGCTTACCAACCCGACGAACGGGATCCGCAACCATCTCTTTCACAACTGTGCACTGCGTGCCAGCAATATCAACGCCGCGGCGTTGTGCCACCAGTCCCATGATCGTCAGCATGCACGTAGCAAAACCTGTAGCCACAAGATCGGTCGGTGAAAATGCAGAACCGCGCCCGCCATTGTCGACCGGAGCGTCAGTTGTCAGAGTTTGGCGCGACGGACCATGCGTCGCACGGCAGACAAGGTTTCCGTCGTAGATCGCTTCGATGTTAACAGCCATAGTGTATTTTCCTTGGGGTGAAAACCACCTCATGAGAGCCTTTCCAAGACCCCTTTTACGAGACGCGTGAGGCGTGGTTCAGTTTCGGCGGCCACCTTGAGTATTTTTTCTAAGGTCGCGGGTTCTAGTGCATCCGGCAAGCAGGCATCCGTGACAGTCGAGATTGCCAGAACCTTCATCCCACTGTGGACCGCCACAATGACTTCCGGAACTGTGCTCATTGTCACAATGTCGGCACCCATTCGTTGAAACATTCTGTACTCTGCCGCTGTCTCCAAGTTCGGACCAGTGACCGCCACCATAATCCCCCGGTGCACGTTTGGAATTTGCAGCTCCAGCGCGACTTTTTCTGCCAAAGCGATCAATTGTCGCGTGTAAGGCTCACTCATGTCGGGGAAACGTGGCCCTAATTCATCGTCGTTGGGCCCAATAAGCGGATTGTCTCCCATGAGGTTGATGTGATCCTGAACCAGTACGAGCGAGCCCGGTGGAATAAGTGGGTTCATCGACCCAACTGCATTCATCACAATTAAAGTGTGGCAGCCAAGGGCGCGCATGACTCGCACTGGGAAGGTGACTTGTTGCATGCTGTAGCCTTCATAATAATGGAAGCGCCCTTGCATCATGAAGACGTTCTTGCCAACGAACGATCCCAAGTGAAGTTTCCCCGCGTGCGACTCAACCGTCGAGACGGGAAAGTGGGGAATGTCGCGATAATCAATAACGACGTCACTTTGAACTTCTTGCGCCATAGCGCCCATGCCGGTTCCCAGGATAATTCCGATCTCTGGTACCAGGGATGTTTTCGTGCGGATGAATTCTACGGCTTGACGAATTTGCTCACGCAACGCCACGGTGCTCATTCCAACTCCTCAGTCCCTAGGTTTCGCTATGATCCCGTTATCATTGCGACGCAGGCAGACGATGCAAGCCGATTCGCATGGCCAGCTCTGTGGCCGGACGAATTTCTGCGCTTGCTTCAAAGTCACAACTTGGAAACGATTGTTATCGGAAAGAACAGTGATGACTGAGTAAGCCGAGGAATGCGCGATGGATCAATTGTGGGACTTACTAGTCTCTATTCGCATAGCAGATCTTTTCGATATCGCCATCATCACAGCCATCACATTTGTCTTGCTTGCGATCCTGCGCGAGACGCGTTCATCGGCTGCGTTGCAAGGGCTTGTCGGTGTCATCATCGGCGCGATCCTCCTTTACGGCGTAGCGCGGATCTTTGGACTTAGCGCTACCGTAATGCTCTTTGAGAAATTTTGGATTGTCATTGTGCTCATTTTCCTCATCGTTTTTCAAAATGAGTTTCGCAAGGCACTCACCGATGTCGGACAGCTGCGTCTTTTTCGCCGCATTTTTGCCCGCAGCAGCGAACACCTTGAGGAAATATTAAAGGCTGTACGCTCTTTCTCACGTCAGAAGATTGGAGCTCTTATTTGCATTGAGCGCCAGACCCCACTGGATAATTATGCCGATACTGGCACACGTATCGATGGGCTGATTTCTAGCGAGCTTCTGCGCACGATTTTCATGACCTACAGCCCGCTTCATGATGGAGCCGTCATCATTCGCAACGACCGGATTCTTGCAGCTGCATGCATACTTCCGCTCGCAAGTGACCCACTGCTCAGCAAAGAATACGGCACACGTCATCTTGCCGCGATAGGTTTAAGCCAGGAAACGGATGCCATGGTGATTGTCGTCTCAGAAGAGACGGGAATTATTTCCCTGGCCTTCCGTGGGAAAATTGAGCGAAATCACACACTCGACTCACTTCGCAAACAGTTAGTGGATTTAACGGATGCCCGAACCGACGAAATCACAGAAGAAGCGGTCACACCCGCATAAAACATCGCGATGGCGTGAAAATATTAACGTTATTGCTGTGTCGCTTGGCATTGCCATTGCGGTTTGGTTATTTGCCAAGCTCAGTGAAAGCGAAGAAGCTGGGCTGACAATCCCTGTGGTCGTCACGCCGGATGACCCGCGGATTGACATCCGTGTTCTGCCAGCTCAGATGCCTGTGGTTCTACGTTATCCGAAGGAACTCCGCAACTACATCACGAGTGAGAATTTCTATTTCTCCGTGGACATCTCCGATCTGCGCGACCAACTTGGTCTCGATTGGCTCTCCAAAACCGAGCCGATGAACGAAAAAAATTTCGTGGCCAAGGTGCGAGGCGCACGCCGCGTCAGTTTAGTTAAAGTAGGCGGGCCGAGTAACACAGTCCGAGTGGAAGCGCGCTGGAAAGCTTATCCCGCTGTCGTTGCGCCCGATATTGTTGGCGTTGATCAACTTCCCCCGGGCTACCAACTGGTGCCACCCGTTCGCGTAGAACCGGCGGAAGTTTGGGTAACCGCAAAACCGGAAATTCTCATTTCAGTCCAGCGTGATACTGAAACTAGCAAGATGAAGATCCTGACAACTCGCATAGATGTAGCCGGCCGTACTCAGGGCGGTTTGGTTACCGTTCCCCTGCGCATTCCACCGGGCGTGGAGGTTGTCCACCCAAAGACTACGACGGCAGAAGTAAGTCTTGAAATCCAGGAGATTCAGACGGTTCGCGAAATCCGCGGCATCAAGATTAATCTCACTGCTGTAGCTCCCGAAAGCCTGAGCGTAGAATACGAGGAAAAGGAAGCCACCGTGACGATTTTCGGCCCACAGAGTCTTCTGCCGAAAGTCACGCCTGAGATGATTGAGTTGGCTTTTGTGCGCCCCGCGGAAGAAGTGCCGGGAACGACCCGCGAGGTTGGTCTCGAAGCACATTTTGCTGCGACGGCCCCGGAAGACCTGCGATCAAAGGTCACCATACGCTCAGTTAATCCTAAATCCATTAAAGTCCGGTATGTGCCAAAGCAGCAAGCTTCAACTCGGTAAACTCTGGTGAGAAAATCATCACAGGAGCAGTCGGAATGGCCAAGCTTTGTGTGAACATCGATCATGTAGCCACGGTGCGTCAGGCGCGGCGCATCAGCGAACCCGATCCAGTAGCGGCAGCTGTGCTTGCGGAGCTGGCCGGGGCAGCCGGCATCACCTGCCATCTGCGCGAAGATCGCCGTCACATTCAGGATGCTGACGTTTTTCGACTGAAAGAGATCGTCAAGACGCGGCTCAATCTTGAAATGGCTGCAGTCCCGGAGATGTTGGACATAGCAGAGAAAGTCCGTCCCCACATGGTAATGTTCGTGCCAGAACGACGCCAGGAGATAACAACAGAAGGGGGCCTCGATGTAGCCGGCAACTTTGAGCGCGTGCGCGAGGCTACTTTGCGCATGAAGGCTGCAGGCTTGCTCGTAAGCCTTTTTATTGATCCTGAGCCAAGCCAGATCGAAGCGGTGGTGCGCTGTGGCGCCGATTTCCTCGAACTTCATACCGGTGCGTATGCCAACGCCGTCGGGGAAAAAGCACGAAGGGCGGAACTAAAAAAGCTAGTTGAAAGCGCTGCCTACGCCCAACGTTTGGGCATTCGCGTTAACGCTGGCCATGGCCTCAATCTTCGCAACGTGATGCCCGTGGCAGCTATTAGAGGTATCCACGAACTCCATATTGGGCACTCGATTGTGGCCCACGCGGTTCTCGTCGGTTTCGAGCGAGCGGTGCGTGAAATGGTTGAATCCATAGCTCGGGCCGAGCAGTTAGCCGTCAATTACTCCCCCGAAGAGATCTTGGCGCTACACTCCGCTTAGGTACGCACTTGTGCAAGTTGTTGCCTTTCTGCTTCTTTTGGGCTGTGGTGCGCTGGTTGGTCTCGTTGCCATTGCTAATCTTATCATCCTTCGCACCACGCGCGGGCGAATTATATCTTCAGTCAGTGAGATTCCCGGGGCTTCGTGGGCAGTTGCTATTGTATTAGGCGCGCGGGTTTGGCCTTCAGGTCGTCCTTCACTCATTCTAGAAGACCGTTTGCAGGCGGCGCTTGAGCTCTACAAAGGGGGCCGGGTGGAGAAAGTTTTCGTGAGCGGCGATGACTCGCCCCGCAGCCATCGCGAGGTGACGGTCATGGCCAAATGGCTCTCGGACCGCGGCGTTCCGAGCAGCGATATGATCCTCGATCCTGTAGGTAGGAGAACGTTTCTCACCATGCTCAACGCCCGCCGTGCCGGTATTAGAAATGCCATTGTCGTGACGCAAGGCTTTCATCTGCCCCGGGCTCTTTGGCTAGCGAGGTCCCAAGGCATAGTAGCCATAGGCGTACGTGCGGATCGCCGCCGCTATCAGACACGAGTTTACGCACGCGTTTGGGCTCGCGAAATCGGCGCACGTGTCCTTGCCTTCATCGAAGCAGTGGTCTCTCAAGGGGAGTAAAAAGTTTTCGCCACGCTGCGTTTTTCCGCGTATACCTGCTCGTCATTCTTCTCGGGGTCCCACGTCCCCCCCGCCAGGACTTACCGTCTTGGGATTTTCCGATGCCGGCAAAGTGTGTTCCTCTTGGTGCTCGGATCGGCGGCCAGAGGGGCTCAGCACTGCATAAATGTAGAGTGCAACGCCCACGCAAATCGCCGAATCGGCGACGTTGAAAGTAGGCCAGTACCACTGCCGCCAATAAACGTGAAAGAAATCCACGACAAAACCTAGTCGGAAACGGTCAATCAGGTTGCCGGTTGCGCCCCCGATGATTAGTCCCAGCGCAAGATGTTCCAACCATTGTTGAGCACTGAGACGGTGGACGTGCCAAAGCATCCATACTACCGCAGCAAGAGCAAAAACGAGAATAACCATCGGCCGATCATGGAAAAGGGAAAATGCGCCACCCGGGTTAAACTGCAAAAATAGATCAAACAGCCCCGGCACCACAGTCACCCGATGAGCGGGTTTTGAACCGAGCCAGTGCCAAATAACGTGCTTGCTCCATTGATCAACAACAGCAACAAGTAGCGCTGCCCCGTAAAACCATGCGAGGCGTGCTAACGCCGACTTTCGCGTTTGCGCAAGCATGGAACGCAGAATCGTGCCATTGGTTTGACCCGAAGCCTCTGGATGTCTATCGGTTGGCCGCAATCTTCACAAATCCCATAAGAGCCGCGCGCAATGGCTTGGAGAGCTTTCTCGATTTCAGCCAGTTGTTCTGCTTCCAGCGAGCGCAGATTTAGCGCTAGCTCAAGATCTGATGTGTCACTAGCAAAGTCCACTGCATCTGCTCGCTGCGAGGCTCGCAAGTCGGCGTTATCGCTTTGCATTTCTGCCAGCGTCACATCTTCCATATCGCGCACTTCCGCCAACAATTGCTGACGCTCCTCTAAGAGCATTTTACGCAGCTCTTCAAGTTGCTCGGGGGGCAATGTTGGTTTGGCTGGCGGAGGAGCAACAACTGCTATCTGTGCTGGTGGGGCCTTTGCTGGCCGAGCCTTCGTCACCGCAACAGGTCGCTTCACGGGCGTTTTGGGAACAGCAGCTGTTGCGGAGGGGCGTTTCGCCACCTTAGCAACTGTCTTCTTTGCTTCCACCGGTTTGGCAGCACTTTTCTTTTTGCCTGTTGGCGCAGCTGTTGCCTTAGAAGTTTTTGATTTTGGCGCAGCTGCCTTTCCCGCGGGAAGTTTCGCTGTCGCCTTTGCTCTCGGTTTTTCCTTACTGACGACCTTGGCAGTCTTCTTCACTGTGGTTTTTTCAGGCTTTGGAGCCTTTTTCTTTGCCGCGGCCTTCTTGGTGGATTCCTTGGCTTTCGTTGCACCGATTGCCCTTTTAGTTTTGGCCTGGGCTGTAGCCTTCTTCGCAGTCGCTTTTTTCGTGGCGACTTCCTTTTTCTTCGTAGAATCCGTTGCTTTCTTTGTTGCTGCAGCTTTAACCGGAGTCTTGGCCGAACTTTGTTTCTTTGCCGTGCCTGCTGTCTTGGCCGTCACCTTTTTGGATTGAGTTGCGGACGCTCGCTTGGTTGCGGAGGTTTTCTTTGCTGTTTTGGTTGTCGCAGCCTTTTTCGTACTGGCGCCACCTCGTGCCATAGTTGTCGCTTTCTTTTTGGTCTTCTCTGTGGTTCTAGCCATTGCAATAGTACCTCCGCAAAACGTTTGCGCACCTGTCGCAAATGGTCGGGTACTCGGCGTCCGTTCCCACGCTTGGCAGAATGCGCCAGCACCGCTCGCATTTGCTTCCGAGTGCCAGTGCTACGCTCACGTGCGCAGCATTTCCCTCGAAGGTTGCGACTATAGTCTCAGGCGAAAGTGGTTCGTCAACAATTTCAGCTTGCGAGGTGATAAAAATTTCGGCCAGGTCACTCCGGTGGCGTTCGAGCAGGTCGCGCCATTGGGAGTTTTTAGGGACAAGGGCCACCCGTGCCTCGAGCGACTGCCCTATGGCCCGCTTCACTTGGCGGGCTTCTTCAAGCGCCCTGAGAACTTCGCTCCGCACCTCAAGCAGCTGATTCCACTCTGCGCCAAGCTGAGGCTGTCTCCATTGCTCATCCGGTTTAAGAAACGTCTCCAAATGAACGCTTTCGCTGCCCTTTGCCAGGTGCGTGTATGCTTCATCCGCAGTGAACACGAGGATGGGAGCTGCGAGACGCACGAGATGTTGGAAAAGCCAATACTGTGTTGTCTGGGCCGCTCGACGTTCTGGCGAATTCGCTCCTGAGCAATAGAGCCGATCCTTAAGGATGTCCAAATAGATAGCGCTCAATTGAACCACGCAGAATTCGTGGAGCCAATGATATACCTTATGGAACTCATAGTCCGCGTAAGCCTGGCGGACTTGCTCGCTTAGCTCATAGAGCTCATGCAGAATCCAGCGGTCGATCTCCAGAAGATGAGCGTAGGGCACGGCATGTTGATCGGGCTCGAAGTCAAAGAGATTTCCCAGCAAATAGCGGAATGTATTGCGAATGCGCCGGTAAGCTTCGCCTACGCGCTCCAGAATTTCCTGGGACACACGACAGTCGGCGCGGTAGTCCTGCGAGGCGACCCACAAGCGCAGAACATCTGCCCCGTATTTTGCGATAATTTCTTCCGGCGCGATGACGTTACCTTTGGATTTGCTCATCGCCTCGCCTTTGCCGTCGAGGACGAAGCCATGAGTGAGGACGGCCCGGTAGGGCGGCGCTCCGCGCGTACCTAGAGCGATGATGAGGCTACTCTGGAACCAGCCGCGGTGTTGGTCGCTGCCCTCTAAGTAAAGGTCTGCTGGCCAGCGGAGTTCAGAGCGACGCTCTAGGACCGCGAGATGCGTGGCTCCGGAGTCAAACCACACGTCCAGAATGTTGTCTTCTTTTTCAAATTCCTGACCGCTGCACTCATCACACTGGAATCCTTCAGGCAGGAACTTCTCCACCGGCATCTCAAACCAAGCGTTCGTGCCGTGTGAGGCAACTAACTCCATAAACCGTTCAATCACTCGAACATCAAGTGTCGAACGGCGACATTGCTTGCAGACTACCGCCGGTATGGGGACGCCCCAAACCCGCTGGCGCGACAAGCACCAATCCGGCCGCGTAGCCATCATATTATAAATGCGATCGTGTCCCCATTTCGGAATCCACTCAATTGCCTCATCTATAAACGTCAGCGCTTTCTTGCGGAGATCGTCGTGGTCTACACGCATAAACCATTGTTCTGTTGCCCGATAGATGATCGGCTGATGGCAGCGCCAGCAGTGTGGGTAACTGTGCTCGATTTTGCCTGCTTTCACGAGGAGGTCGCGCTCGTCCAGGTAGCGAATAATGGGACCATTCGCTTCCCAAACATTCATCCCCTCCATCAGCTGGAAATCACGTGTGAAACAACCTTTTGCGTCCACAGGGACGAAGGTCGGTATCCCGTAAGCCTGACAAACAATGAAATCTTCCATGCCGTGCCCCGGCGCCGTATGCACTGCCCCAGTTCCCTGCTCCGCTGTCACATGAGTCCCCAAAATGACTTTGGATGTTTTGTCGGGTTGAACGGGGTGCTCGCATTCCAATAGTTCGAGCTCGGGTGCTCGGATCTCTTTGACGACACTGTAATCGCCGATCTCTGCTTCCTTGGCGAACTGCTCCACTAAGTCTTTTGCCACAATGTAGTCTTCGACCTGGCCATTGGCACCCTTGACGCGGATAGCCACATAAACAAAATCGGGATGAAGCGATACGGCAAGGTTTGCTGGCAGTGTCCAGGGCGTTGTTGTCCAAATAACAATGCTGGGCCTGCACAAGTCCGCAACCGCCGGATTCTTTTCAGGCTGAATGATGGTGAATTTGACGTAAATGGAAGGCGATGAGTGCTCCTCGTACTCCACCTCGGCGTCAGCTAGGGCAGTTTGGCAATCCGCGCACCAAAAAACTGGCTTCATGCCCTTGTACACGTAGCCACGAGCGACGAGGTCACGCAATGCTCCTAAGATGCCAACTTCCACGTCAGGTTGGAGTGTTAAGTAAGGATTTTCCCAATCGCCAACAACGCCCAGCCGTTGGAACTCCTTGCACTGGATTTGCGACCACTTCAGTGCATATTCTTCGCACAGCTGACGGATTTCCAAAGGCGTCTTTTCAGCTTTGCGTGCTCCCAGTTCAGAAGTCACCTTTTGTTCGATCGGCAGCCCATGGCAATCCCAGCCAGGCACGTATGGCGTGCGCTTGCCTGTCATGGCGTGATAGCGCACCACGATGTCTTTCAAAATTTTATTGAGAGCGTGTCCGATATGGATGTGGCCGTTGGCGTAAGGCGGGCCATCATGGAGAATGAACTCTCCGCAGGATGGGCGCTCTTGAAGCTTTTGATACAATTTAATACTGGCCCAGCGGGCAAGAAGCTCTGGTTCACGCTGAGCAAGATTCGCCCGCATGGGGAAATTGGTCTTCGGCAGACAGAGCGTCCCCTTGAGGAAATCCTTGGTATTTGATTCTGTCGTCATGGTCGCACCACAATCACGCGCAATTATACAGAATCCAGAAAAAATTGTGCGTCAGGGCCATCACCCAAACTCCAAAAACATCAAATAACCTTACGAGCCTCCACCAAATCGTGCAGAGAAGTTTGGTTTCTGCATGATCCACTCACCTCAACAAAGGTCCTTCACCGCGTGCTTGACGGCCCTGGCTATTTAGAGTGAAGGGGGAGAAGTTTAGTCTAGTTTGAGGTCCGTGCGGCAAAATATCTTCCCCCATTAGTCTGGTGCGGAATGCGATGTCGACCGCGTTTGCAACAACTTCATGTGCTAAGAGCAAAGTCGCAGAAGCAATGAACTGCGGCTGGAGCAGTAGTTAGGAAAACAAGTGACAAAGGAATACAATCCCCCATTTAGAGAGCAACATCAAACGTCGGGTTGCGTGGTGCCGGTTGCGGAGGTGGGTGATTCTTCCACCAAAGCCTTCTGTGCCCAAAACATGCTGACTACCACGGCGGCCCGCCGGCCGGTCGGATTTCAGGCCACGGCTACGAAAAGTCCTCTGGTCATTATTGCGCTTATTACTCTTTACCTTGTTTGGGGCTCGACTTATCTCGCCATCTGCATTGCCATTGAAACCATCCCGCCATTTTTGATGGCAGGTCTGCGCATGCTTATCGCTGCTGCAGCGGTTCTCGGTTATGCGTGGTACCGAGGGGTACTTTTTGCCACTCGTAAAGAGGTTGCCAATGCGGCTATTGTGGGGGGCTTTCTTCTGCTGGGGGGTAACGGGCTCGTTGTGTGGGCAGCGCAAAAACTCCCGAGCGGCATCCTTGCCCTCCTTGTGGGAGCTACTCCCCTGGCGATGGTAGGGGTGAGCTGGATTTTTGGTGGTGAAAAACGTCCATCCGCTCTGACGTTCTTTGCTCTGTTTGTCGGTATGACAGGCTTGGCGTGGCTGGTGGTGCCTTCTCGCATTGATGTCGCCCACGGGATTCATTTCCCCTCGGCGATCGCGGCTGTTGGCGCTACGCTTGCGTGGGCGATCGGATCACAATACGCGCGCACCGCAGAATTACCTAAAAGAAGGTCCGTTGCCATTGGAGTAGAAATGTTCAGCGGTGGAATCTTATTATGTTTAGCGGGGGTGCTTATGGGGGAGTTACCACGTTTTCATGTTGCCAACATGAGTTGGCAATCCATCCTCGCTTTTGCATACCTTGTTGTGTTTGGCTCACTTGTCGGGTACTCTGCTTACATCTACATTCTCGAGCATACCAAACCGGCTTTGGCAACGTCGTATGCTTTCGTTAATCCTTTAGTTGCCGTGGTCCTTGGTTGGGCTCTTCGCGGTGAGCCTATAACTTCGCAGGTAATCGTCGGCGGATTGCTTATTATCGGAGCCGTGCTTCTCATCACTGCAGAAAAAGCGCAGAGCACTCAACCGCTGCCAGAAAAGGAGCCTGAGCTTCCATGAAGCTCTTCGCGATCCTCGGCGAAAGTCTAAAGTCGCTGGGGGCTTCATTGGTCTGCCGCGACGTCTCGGTGGTGGGCTTTCTTGCCCTAATACTCGTAGCGAACTACGCTTGGGCGGAATTTGAAGGCCCTTACGTTTATGCGGCCTCGGACTCATTCCCAGCAATTGCGCGTGCGTGCGGAAGTAGCACCGAAGAACTTTTGCAGCTGAACCACCTGACGTGGGAATCGCTACGCGATGGGCAAGTACTGCGTTTGCCGTCCAATTGTGCCTCGAGCTCGTCGGGGTCTCATCTCAGATTTTTTTCCCCTGATTCACAAATGAGTCGCGAAATTTGGCGGGGATTACGCGGCGGAAAACGAATTGCGCTAACTTTTGACGCTGGTGGTGAGTTGGGGAGTGCTTGGGAACTATTGGATGTTCTTTCTTCCCATCACGTGCCAGCAACTTTTTTTGTCACAGGCTCGTTTGCACGCCGCCACCCTGAGTGGACAAAAGCGACCGTTCGAGCTGGCCATCCCATACACAATCATTCATGGTCGCATCCTTACTTTACCAAATTGCCCGATGCCGACATTCGTCGAGAACTTGAGCAGACTGAGGAGTGTTTGCGCGAGCTCACCGGCAAAACGACGAGGCCGTACTGGCGGCCGCCGTACGGCGATAGGAATTCGCGGGTGCTTAAGGTTGCCGCGCAAGCCGGGTTCCGGTCGGTTTATTGGACCCTCGACAGCCTAGACTCTTATGGAGACGAAAAATCACCCTCTTTCCTCATCCAGCGTGTTACCACCGCAAAATCGGCGGCGGAAGGGCCGGCTGAGTTTTTGGATGGCGCAATAATTCTCATGCATTCAAACGTTCATGCTACAGTCGAAGCCTTACCCGAAATCATTGCGCGTCTGCGCCAGCAAGGCTTTAGTTTTGTGAGGCTTCACGAATTGCTAGCACCTTAAAGCACAAACGCGAATGGTTCTTCTTGCACTATGTCTCAGCAAATTGCTTTGCTTATAGGGTAATCGCAGTGAGTTAGGAGGGAGCATGCTCGAAAAAGAAATTTCTGCACGTGTTCTCCAGTTCGCAGAAGGCGCTGATGCCGAAACTTTACGCGAAACCGTGGAATTATTGTTGCACGCTTTAGAGCGAGGCGATGCGGCTGCTGTTGCCGACGCATTTTATCAGGAGCTTGACTTCGGAACGGGTGGGTTGCGGGGCATCATGGGCCCTGGCACGAACCGCATGAATCGAGTCATTGTCGCCCGCGCCACCCAGGGGCTCGCTAACTACATACGCAAGCATAACCCAGCTGGGGGCGGCTCTGTGTGTATTGCCTACGACTCGCGGCACCGCAGCGCGGAATTCGCCCGAGAGGCAGCGCGTGTCATTGCGGGCAACGGCATGAAAGCATTCCTTTTCGAGGATGTGCGCCCCACGCCGGAGCTCTCCTTTGCGGTTCGCCATTTCAAGGCAACGGCCGGAATCGTCATCACTGCGAGCCACAATCCCAAGGAGTACAACGGCTACAAGGTGTACTGGAGCGACGGTGCCCAGGTAGTTCCCCCGCACGACCGGGGAATCATCGCCGAGGTGCGAGAAGTAACTTCCATGGCCCAAGTGCAGTTGGCAGACTTCGCTGAGGCTGTGCGTAAGGACCAAATTCACCTCATCGGCGAAACCGTTGACCGGCTCTATATCGAGGCTCTCAGTGGTGTTCGTTTGCGCAAAGATTTTGCTGATGAACGCGGCGATAATCTGCGTATCGTTTACACGCCTCTTCATGGGACTGGAGTGAAAGTGTTGCCTGCAGCTCTGCGTCATTGGGGTTTTTTTGACGTACATTTAGTCCAAGAGCAGGCCGAGCCCGACGGCGATTTCCCAACAACAAAATCGCCCAACCCTGAAGAGCGTGCGGCTATGGAGCTGGCGCTTGCCTTAGCCGAAAAGGTCAATGCGGACCTAGTGTTGGCTACGGATCCCGATGCCGACAGACTTGGCGTGGCGGTCCGTCACGAGGGCGAATATCACCTTCTCACAGGCAATCAGCTCGGTTCGCTTCTCACATGGTACATCTGCTCCACGCTTAAAGAGCAAGGCAGACTACCCTCTAATGGTGTCGTCATCAAAACGATCGTCAGCACCGAGCTTGCTAAGGCCATCGCAAAAGATTTTGGTGTTGCCGTAGAGGAGTGTCTCACGGGATTCAAATACATTGGTGCACTCATCCGGCAATATGAGGAAGAGGGATCACCGGAGGCTCCGTCCAAGCGATTCCTTTTCGGATTCGAAGAAAGCTATGGATACCTGGCGGGCACTCATGCCCGAGACAAAGACTCAATTGTTGCCGCATGTCTGACCGCTGAACTGGCCTTGTGGGCGAAAGAACAAAAACTGACGTTGGTGGAGCTACTCCACGAGCTTTTCGCGCGCTACGGTGTTCATTTGGAAAGCCAGCTTTCGAAGACCATGCCCGGCATAAAAGGCATGCAGCAAATAGCTCACCTCATGCAATCACTGCGTTCTGCTCCGCCTACGGCGTTTGCAGGAACTAACGTGGTAGCTATGACCGACATCGACACCGACAGTAGACTAGAGCTAGCCACTGGCAAGCGCACCCGGGGACCAGCATTGCCACGCAGCAACGTTCTTATTTTCGAGTTGGCCGACGGTAGCCAGATTATCGCAAGGCCATCGGGAACGGAACCTAAGATCAAATTCTATTTCATGGTTGTCGACCGTGCAGGCGTTCCGCTGGGAAGCCGAACCGAAGTGAGGCCGCTTCTTAGTAAATGTCAGGAGAAACTGCTGATTTACCAGCAAGAGGTAGACCAGCTCATTGCGCAAAGAATTGCTAACGTGTGATCGCCCCCAAAATGGTTCTTTACGTCCGACATTTTCGACTCACGTGCGAATTGGCCAATTCCTATGTGGCATGCGACGGGGCCACTGGTGAGGCGTGGCTCGTGGACGTGGGCGAGGTGTCGGAAAGACTTGTGGAATGGGTGCGCCATACTGGCGCGAGGCTCAAGGCGATTTTTATTACCCATTCACATTACGATCACAACGCCGGGGTGGCGGCATATCTCGAGCGATTCTCTGGGGTCACAGTCTATGGAGGCAG
>JANZZJ010000141.1 GCA_026419455.1 Candidatus Sumerlaeaceae bacterium
GCTTTAGAGATGGAAGGACATGAGGTGCTGAGGCTTGTACGGCGCCCCCAAGGATTGCCCAAAGAGGTGCTATGGAGCGCGGAAAGTGGATTAAGTGAACATCGTGCACTCGGAGGATGCGACGCCGTGGTGCACCTTGCAGGCGAGAATATTGCGCGTCGGCTATGGACTCCGACACAAAAGCGACGTATCCGCGATAGTCGGGTCATTGGAACGACCAAGCTAGTTGAAGCTCTTGCGGAACTGGCGACGCCCCCGAGGATCTTTTTCTGCGCCTCGGCCATAGGCATTTATGGTGACCGGGGCGACGAGCTCCTAACAGAAGAGAGCGAACTGGGACAGGAGGGATTTCTCGTCAACGTAGCGCAGGCTTGGGAATCTGCGGCACGCCAGGCGGAGCACTTCGCGTCACGGGTAGTTTACCTGCGGTTCGGAATTGTGCTAGGCCGTGGTGGCGGTGCGCTGCCGCGCCTGCTGCTGGCGTTCCGACTCGGCTTAGGTGGCCGCCTCGGTTCAGGCCAACAGTGGTGGAGTTGGGTCAGTGCGGAGGATGCCGTACGAGCAATCCTTTACGTTCTGTACCATGATGAGATTTGTGGGCCGGTGAACATCACAGCCCCGCAACCTATCACTAACGCGGATCTTACACGTACTCTTGCCGCAGTGTTACGTCGCCCGGCCTTTTGTCATGTTCCTAGCTTTTTGCTGAAATTGCTTCCCGGCGGCCTAGGGAAGGAACTGTTTCTGGCAAGCGCGCGAGTCACACCACAAAAACTGCTCAGAGCCGGTTTTGAATTTCGTCACCCAAGTTTTGAAACAGCGTTGCAAGCACTCCTTGTGGAGAAGTAGGGCGCGGACAATTTCGAGCTATGGGCGTCGTGTCGGTTTCTGCTTGCGTTTGGTTTGTGGGATTCCGAGCAAAGCGTACGGCTAATGCGGCCGTATTCTGCTGCGCTTAGCCCAGAGCGATTTCCTCGAAAGGTGATGGGCATTGGCTGAGAACTTTCCTATTCAACGCGTTATCATGGAAGCCGATGATTTGGCGCGGGAGCTGGCTTTGCTAGCTGCCACTCTCCATCGGGATTTTCCCCACGATCCAGATCTTGTGTTGCTGGGAATCAAGACGCGTGGCATCTACTTGTGCCAGCGTCTGGCGCGCTTGATGGAGCAAAATCACGGGCAAAAGGTCAAAACGGGCGAGATAGACATCACGTTGTATCGCGATGATCTTTCCACTCTCGGGCCTCAACCTGTGGTGGGTAAAACAGAAATCGGATTCGACGTCACAGACAAGAAAATCGTGCTCATTGACGACGTGATTTTTACGGGGCGTACCATCCGCGCTGGATTGGACGAAATCGTGGATTTTGGGCGTCCGAAACTGATTCGGCTTTTGGTTATCGTGGATCGCGGTTTGCGGGAATACCCGATTCAGCCCGATTACGTGGCGCGGCGCATCGAGACTGACTATTCGCAAGTGGTACAGGTGCGATTGACGGAGGTTGACGGCGAGGACCGCGTGGTGCTTTGTCAGCTTCCAGACGTTCGGGCGTGACGAAGCCGAAGCGCAACTCAAATAAATTTGCCCGCGAGAGAGTAGGCTTAGGCGGGAATTTCATGAGCTGGCGTAGCTCAGCTGGCCAGAGCAGCTGACTTGTAATCAGCAGGTCGTCGGTTCGAATCCGACCGCCAGCTCCATCTACTTATTTCAGGTAGGGGTTAAAGCATTGCCATTTGCAATAATCCCGAATTTCCTCAAGCACAGTTGCTGAGCGGTAGAGTTTTGGCTCGCGGTGCATGAGCGCCGCCAAAATCTTTATAGCCATTCCACGGTAACGAGTTTCCCCATAGCACGAAGTTTTTCGGCCAGGAGGGGGACTATCTGCTGACGGCGTAATATGCCCATCTGAAAGAATGGCTGAGTAGCGGCAGCCGGATTTTCTGCCCGGCCCACCAGAAAGGTAATTTGGTCAGCTCGCAGAAGTTCTTCGTAGAGTGCTACGACGATGTTTCGCTCCTCAACGGAGCGGGGTAACGCGTCGAGGAGATTGTATACCTGATTGAGGCAAATAGCTCCTTCGGTTGCATAGTCCACGCCGTCAAGGATGAGGCGAGGCGGACAATAAGGATGAATGGATTTGGGGTCAATGATAGGCTCAGTGCCAAGGACACGGGCAACGATTCCGGCCGTTGTTCCACCGCAGACAATTTTAGTGCCCTCGAGCGAGAGGAATCGCCGCACGATCTCGTCGTCGCACCGGGGATCGCTTGGCGGACCAGTGAAGACGACGATTTGATGCGCCTTGCGAACAAGGGCAAGAATGGCAGTGGCATCATCGGATTGTTCGGGGCTACTGAGTTCCTGGGCACGTTGAACTAAGAAACGTGGCAGATGTCGCCATGCGTCGGACGCGAGGAAAAACTCCCCTTCGCGCCGCACCCCCTCAACCCCCCAGCCCCAAGCGAGGCCGTTACCAACACCAGCTTGGGTCACGCCGTCGGACAAGAGGATGACACCCTCGTTTTCGCGAAGTTCCAGCCGATACTTGCCGACAATGGCTCCACCGATTGTGACGTGTTCGGCAGGTACAAGATGAAGCCCGCGCCGTAGGAGAGCAAGCGGCGGGGGCATTTCGTAGGTGTAAACCATGGCAAGACCGTTAGGAATAAAATGAAGAACAGAAAAGGCACTCCACAGAGAGAGACGCCGACGATTCTCTTCAAGAGTAACCAAGAGATCTGCAAGCGCTGCTGTGAGCGACGCACCACATTCTAGCTTCGCTCTCAGGCGTGCGAGGCAAAACTCTGCGGCAAGGTTTGCTCGTACTCCACTTTTGAGTCCGTCGGCGAGCAACACAAATGTCGCTTCAGGGCGACGATAAACTGCGGCAACATCGCCACTGACAGTTTGTCCCACCTTTGCAGCGTTGTGAACTTCAACTTCCACGAAGAGGTTGGGCATAGCCGGCATTCACCTCCCCGATCTCCGAGGTTGGCGCCCCCGGTTCCACAAGCGCCGCCTCAACAAGGTTCTTCACCAGTTCTTCGCCACGTGCTGTATGTTCGGCAATAAGCCGCGTGATGTCCTGTGCCATCTGCACCTGGTGCTGCAGCAGCTCGCGGCTGCGCTGAAGTGCTTCGCGATGGATTGCCATCAGCTTCTCACGATTTAACGTACTCTCTGTCACATCCACGAAGATGCCAACGATCTGTTCCTCGTCGTCGAGCGCGTAAACGATCTGATGGAAGACACGTCCGTAGCGGGAATCCTTGATCGTGCGTTCCACCTTAGTGGAACGGTTTGCTGCAACCTGCTCAAAAGGCGCCGGATCCGTAAGGTAGGAAATGTGACGTCCCAGAACCGGAGCGGAGCACATGAAAATTCGCTGAAAGGCCGGATTCATTGCCAGGATATGGAGTTCATGGTCGAGGATAACGATGCCGTTGGGGCTGGTCTCAATGATGCGGTCGGTGCGGCGCTCAGCGAGCAGACGCATACGCGGCATGCACATTTCAGGTTCCGCTAAACCGCGTATCACGGCGATGGCTTTCTCGCGACACGAGCGATAGCCGCAAGCACCGCAATCAAGCTGGTCTCGCGAATCTAGCTTACCGATCCGTGCTAAAGCGCGGCGGATGGAATCTTCCGACGGCTGCATGCGGTCCACTGGCGCAGGCTGGAATTGAGCCTTCAGCTTTCGAGTCCAATCGTCGGCATTTGGCAAGCCAAGGTCGGTCCGGCCGGCTGCGCCCCTGGTTGCATGGTGCAGAATGCGGCGGCGACGCTCGAAAAATGGTATGTCGTTCGGGCACCCCACCCCGCCAATGCACCCTCCCTGACAAAAAAGCTGTTCGATCACCGTGGGCGCGTCCACCGCAGTTGCAGAAAGCGCTTCATGCAGACCTTCGGGGCCGGTGATGGCAAGAAAAGATGGCTCCAGCATGTCGGGAGTCTCGTCCGCAGCCCGCTTCTGGCCACCAGCCAAGGCAAAGTAACGTGCGGAGGCTGGCGCTTCGTGATCGAACCGGCTTTCCTCGAGCGATTCAAAATCAATGCCTTCGCGCTGAAGCCATAAGCGGAGTTCAGCAAAGGTGAGCACGCAATCTACGTCGCCTTCGTATTCGCCGCGCATAGCTTCATATTTCTTCGCAATGCACGGACCAATGAAGACTACCGCGTCGGCGCCGTGCTGCTCGCGCAGCAGCCGAGCATGAGCAATCATGGGGGAAACTATGGGCGCCAGTTTCTCCACGGACTCAGGAGCGTAGAGTTCGACGTAACGGACGACAACTGGGCATGCACTGGTCACCACGACCGAAGGTAGCAAATCTGTTTCCCGCAGCCAGCGTGAAGTCTGGCGCGCGACCATTTCGGCACCCACGGCAGTTTCTGCGACGAGTGAAAACCCAAGTTTGCGCAGGGCACTGGCGAGACGCCCCACTTCGTGCTCGGCAAACGCCGCCGGATAGGTTGGCGCCATGCTAGCTGCAACCCTCTTGTGCGTGGCGAGGATTTCTTGCACCCATGTGGTATCGTCACGGATGACCTTGGCTTTCTGGGGACACTCGCGTACACACGTGCCGCAGTAAATACAGCGCTCCTCAACGACCTGCGCCTGACCTTGTTTCATGCGAATGGCCTTCACAGGACACACCCGCACACAGCGGTAACAGTCGCGACATTTCGCACGATTTGTGGAAATGATAGGCGCGGATGTGAAATGAAGAGCGCTCATTGTCGTGTCACCTCGGGGCCAGTTCAGGCTCTTGCTGATGTGCTAACTGTTTTTCGATCTCTTCGACAACAGCTTCGACAGTGGCTTTCTCGACTAGCACTTCACCCACGGCAACGTTGGGCGACTGGCGGCAATTCTCGAAGCAGAAGGTGCCTTTGACGGCAATTTTATCCTCCCATCCATTTGCCCGAATAACGTCTCCGAGACGCTCGAGGAGCTCCCCGCTCCCGCTCAGGTAACAGTTTGTTCCCACGCAAACGCTGACTTCGAGTTGTGGTTTGTGCGGCTGGGCAATGGGGACGGGCCATGCAACGCCGCGACGACGATTCCGATAATGGGTATGGAGAAGCGCATGGGCTTTTTCGCTGGAAGGACTGCCAAGTATGGTGCGATAGCACTCTTGCACAGCGGGGTTTTGTTGGGCCGTGTGGATTTCGACGCAGCGGTCGATGTCGTACAAAGCTGCAGCGCGTTTCGCGAGGGTCGTAGCCCGCGTCGTTACCGGTTGGCCAGCCCCGCCGATGCAGCCCATCGGACATGCCATCACCTCGATAAGGTCATATTCAGCCTTACCCGCACGTACTTTTTCCGCTATTTGCCGCGCATTGGCTAGGCCATGGACGACGGCGATGCGCAACTGCGCACCACCAACTTCAATCTGGGCGTCTCGTAAACCAGCGGTGCCGCGTACTTCTTGAAACTCAATGCGTGCAAGATCGGTGGCATAGTTACGCGAAACGACGTAGCGCAAGACCGCTTCAGCGACCCCACCGCTAGCCCCGAAAATGACCCCTGCACCTGATTTGTGACCAAAGGGCAAATCGAGAGCTTCAGGGCGCAACTGGGCAAGATCAAGCCCGTGTGCCTCGATCATGGAAACAAGCTCTTGCGTCGTGAGGACAATGTCCACGTCGCGCATGCCATCGCGAGCAAATTCGGGACGCTGGGCCTCGAACTTTTTGGCTGTGCAGGGCATAATGGACACCACGACTAGGTTCTCGCGCTCAACCCCCAAAGCTGAGGGCAAAATTTCTTTGGCTAAAGAACCAAACATTTGCTGGGGAGAACGGCACGTGCTCAAGTTGCTGAGGAGGTCCGGGAAATACTGCTCCGCGAATTTTACCCATGCGGGGCAGCACGACGTAAACATCGGCAGCTTGTCGCCTTGGCTCTTGCGTTTGAGAAATTCCGTCCCTTCCTCAATGACCGTAAGGTCGGCAGCAAATGAGGTGTCGTATACTTGCGCGAAACCCAGCCTACGAAGAGCGGCCGCGATCTGGCCGGTCGCGACCGTGCCGGCTGGTAAACCAAACGCTTCCCCAACTGCTACACGCACGGCAGGGGCGATTTGGGCAATGACTTTCTTTCGGGGATCCGCAAGAAAACGCCAGAGCTCTTCAATATCCTGTCTGGGAATGATAGCGCCTGTTGGGCAAACGCCTGCACACTGACCGCAGTGGACACACTCGCTGTCACCCAGTGATTTTCCAAAAGCAGGGGTTACTACGGTCTGGGCACCGCGGTAGGCAAAATCAATGGCTCCGACTGACTGGATTTCGCAACAAACGCGCACGCAGTCGCCGCACAAAATGCAGCGGTTAGGATTGCGTTCGAGTGCCGGCGAGCTTCGATCCACCGGGAGAGCTGGAGTGAGTGTGCGAAAACGCACTTCTCGGACGCCGAGTCGGCGCGCGAGACTCTGAAGCTTGCACGCAGCATTTTTCGGACAGGTGGGACAATCGCGATCGTGATTAGCAAGCAGTAGCTCCACTGCGACACGGCGCATTTCGCGAATTTCTGGCGAGTTCGTGCGTACCCGCATCCCTGCTTTGGGCACGGTGGTGCAGGAGGTGACAATTCCTTGCCCCTCGATTTCCACTAAGCAGAGCCGACAGGCGCCGTACACGCTGAGGTGGCTGTGATAGCAAAAGGTCGGGATGTCAATGTCGGCTTTTCGGCAAACCTCGAGAAGATTCCGCTCGCGGCCAAAAGTGACCTCGCGCCCATCTATGATTAGCTTCTGTGGCTGATTTTGCGGTGTCATAAACCAAATGTCCTCCTTAAACGCACGATGAGTTGGTCAGGCATAGGCGACAGCATCGAGCTTGCAGGCATCAAAGCAGGCTCCACAGCGGATGCAGCGCTTCTCGTCAATGACGTGTGGCTTCTTACGCTCGCCCGCGATGGCGCCCACGGGACACGCCCTGACGCACAGGCCACATCCGCGGCAGCGCTCAGCTACGATTGTCGGCATAGCGAGGGCGCGGCATTGGCCAGCGGGACAGCGCTTTTTCTCGACGTGAGCCACGTATTCTTCTCGGAAATAACGAAGGGTAGAGAGCACGGGATTCGGAGCAGTTTTTCCGAGTCCACAGAGGGAGCCTTTCTGAACAGCGTGCGCTAGTAGTTCTAAGAGATCCAGCGAACGCGGTGTGGCACGCCCTTCGATGATTTCATCAAGAAGCGCGAGCATTTGTTTTGTGCCTTCACGACAGAGAACGCACTTGCCGCAGCTTTCGTTTTGAGTGAATTGCATGAAGAAGCGCGCAAGCTGCACCATGCAGGTCTGCGAATTGGTGACCACGAGCCCGCCAGAGCCCACCATGGCGCCGAACTCACGCAGGCTATCGAAATCCAGTGGTAAATCGAGGTGTTCGCGCGTTAGGCACCCGCCAGAGGGCCCACCAATCTGGACCGCTTTGAAAGCGTCGTCGCGAATGCGCCCCTTGGCGTTGGTTACGCCCCCGCCAATATCGAAAATGATCTGGCGAAGTGTCGTGCCAAAAGGCACCTCGATCAAGCCGGTGTTTGGAACGTGGCCTGTGAGCGCAAAGGTTTTCGTACCCGGGCTCGACGGCGTACCGACAGACCGGAAGCGCTCGGGCCCGTGGCGGAGAATGAGAGGAACAGTGGCAAGTGTTTCCACATTGTTGATGATGGTCGGTTTGCCCCAAAGTCCGGCCTGCGCCGGGAAAGGCGGCTTGGGACGTGGCATCCCGCGCTGGCCTTCAATAGAAGCAATGAGAGCTGTTTCCTCGCCGCAGACAAATGCCCCGGCCCCCTCCATGATTTCGACATCGAAGGAGAAGTTCGTGCCGAAGATGTTTTCCCCCAGCAATCCGAACTCACGTGCTTGGCTGATTGCTTTGCGCAGACGCTGAACGGCAAGCGGATATTCCGCGCGGACGTAAATGTAGCCAGAGTCCGCGCCGATGGCGCGGGCGGCGATGATCATGCCTTCGAGTACAGCGTGAGGGTTACCCTCCATAACGCTGCGGTCCATGAATGCACCGGGGTCGCCCTCGTCGCCGTTACAAATTACATACTTTTGATTGCCGGGCTGTCTGCGGGCGGCGTCCCACTTGACGCCGGTAGGAAAACCTCCACCGCCGCGGCCACGCAGTCCGCTTTCAGTAATAATCTGGCAAATTTGTTCGGGCTGAAGCTGCGTAAGAGCAAGTCGAGCCGAGGCGTATCCACCGAAAGCAATATATTCGGTGATCTTTTCTGGATCAATAAGACCACATTGGGCTAACACTAGGCGATGCTGCTGTTTATAGAACGCGATATGGTCAGTGCTAGGAGCACGCTTTTTGGTGCGCGGGTCAACGTAGAGAAGACGGTCAACCGTCTCACCGCCAAGAAGTGTTTTCTCAACGATTTCCGGAACATCTTCGGGAGTTACCTTGACATAGAAGACGTTATACGGTTGAATAGTGACTAAGGGCCCCATCTGGCAGAAACCTTGGCAACCGCTGCGGGAGACAAGATAACGGTCAGGAGCAGGTGGGGGTGTCGGCTCCGTGTTAGGTTCGTCACTAGTTAGTTCGAGTTCAACCTTGAGCCCCCACCGTGCAAGCTCACGCGTGAATGCTTCGTAAACGCGCATGGCCCCGCTGGCCATGCACCCTGTTCCAGCGCACACAATGACGCGCTGGCGAATGGCCCCGGCTGCTCGCTGATAGGCTGCTGCAATGGCTTCCAGGTCAACCGTGAGTGTGGCGGTCGTCATTGGTTTTCCTCCTTGCCTTCAGTGAGATTTTCGATCAGGCTTAGCGCCTGGGCGGGGGTCACGTTGCCATGAACCTGCTCATCCACGACGACGGCTGGAGCTAAACCGCACGCTCCGAGACACGATACGGTCTCGACGGTGAAAAGCATATCGTCTGTGGTTTTCGCTGATCCGCTAAGGTTCAGCTTCTCCCTGATGGCCTCGAGAATGGCGGTCGAACCTTTTACGTGGCAGGCAGTCCCATCGCAAATCTTGATGTGGTGCTTGCCTTTGGGTTCTAGCGAGAAATGAGCGTAGAAAGTTGCTACGCCGAAAACGTGAGCCGTGGGGACGCCCAACGAGGTAGCGACGAACTCAAGGATTTCGGAAGGGAGGTAGTGATAGACCTCTTGGACCTGTTGGAGAATCGGCACCAAGAGGCGTGGGTTCCGCTCATAGTAGTCGAGAATTTCGCAAACTTTTTGGAAGCGCTTTTCATGATTCGCACCAACCTGACTAGCGCACGCGCAACCAGCCATGACAGGCCAGACCTCCGTTTATGGGATTTTCGGGGGCGTTGGAGCCAGTCCGTGGGCGAGAGCGCGGGTAAGCACCGCCAAACTCGCTGAAAAGTCGGCGCGTTCCACGAGAACATCGAGCGGCAACTGGAGGGCAGCGCTGGTGAAGTTCCAAATGGCGCGAACACCACCTGCCACCATCATTTCCGCCACGCTCTGCGCAGCCTGAGCCGGAACAGCAAGAATACCCATGGGAATATGCCGATGCTGGATAAAGTGGGTAAGATAGCCAATGGGCATAATCTCGCGGCCGTGGACAACCTGACCGACTTTTTCGGGAGCGGCATCAAAAGCCCCGACAATGTTCACTCCATGAAGCGAAAAGTTATAGCCGAGAAGAGCCGTGCCAAGGCTGCCCACCCCAACGAGGACTGCGTTCACGGGGTTGCGCCAGCCGAGAAAGTCCTCAATGGCAGCAATGAGTTCTGCCACCGGGTAGCCGACCTTCGGTCTTCCCACGACACCAGTGAGGGCAAGATCTTTGCGCACCTGAGTGGGATCGAACCTCAGGTCGGCAGCGAGCCGTGTGCAGGAGATCGTCTCGCGTCCTTGAGCAACATAATCGCGCAAGAGACGCAGGTAGAGGGGAAGACGCCGGACGGATGGTGTGGGAACCACCCTTGGAGCAGGTTTGGCGCTGTAGGCATCCTGTGTCACGGCGGTAACGGCGATTTCTTTCGCGTCGTTTGAGTCGAGGTTTTTTTTTCGATTCGTATTCATCCTAGGCCTCCAATGGAGAATTTATTCTCGATATATGAGATTTTTTGAGCTGATTTCCTCGCGCCACAGAGAAAGTGTGGAAAATGCTCGCGCATTGGAACAAGCAAAACGCACTTATAGAGAATCATTTCTCTATTTGTATTGCCTCGCTAAGAATGTTACAGCTGCCTGCGGATCTCGACCATACGCCGCTCCGATCTCGCTAGCGAACCGTTCGTTTACTGGAGCTCCCCCAACGATCACCGGTACTTCAAGCTGCGCGCTGCGAAGGGCGGCAATCACCCCAGACATTTGTTGCATGGTCGTCGTCAGAAGGGCAGATAATCCCACAGCCACAGGCCGGTAGTCCCTCACGGCTTCCACAAAACGCTCTGGTGCTACGTTCGTTCCGAGGTCTATGACTTCCCAGCCAGCTCCTTCAACGATCATCCTGACTAGGTTCTTCCCGATGTCGTGCACATCACCGAGAACGGTTCCGAGGACAAACACACCTTTTCGCGATGCAGCGCCTGACCCCAGAAGTGGTTTCAGGAGCTCCATGCCGGCTTTCATTGCTTTCGATGCCATGAGGACTTCAGGCACAAAGATCTCACCAGCCCCAAAGCGCCGCCCCACGACTTCCATCCCAGCCATAAGGCCTTCATGCAAGATCTGCTCCGGGGACAGTCCGGCCTCTAGGGCCTCGGTGACTTTTTCGACAACACCTGGTTGACCTAAAAGCGCGGGCGGAAACTTCGACCCTTGTTCAGCATGACCCGCGGCAACCAGCTCGGCAATTTCCAGGAGAACGGTCATGACTTACTCCTCTCTTGGCAATCCGGTTGGGAAGACCGCTCCGCAACAGCCCAAGATGCATGCAGCTGCCCCAACTCGCCACAATGGTGCTGGGAGGCGTCCGTCGCGACTGTGAGCCGGGCGCCCGCTGCCAATTTACGGCCTTGAGCACCTGCGTAACACGCGGTCCCAAACGCTAAGGATTTCTTTCTCGATTTATAAAGCACAAGTCAAGCGAAGGCGTTCAGTGGCAAGACCAGCGAAAAAATTGGTTCTGGATTGCGGACGCCTCAACTGGGCACTAAAAGCGACTGACACGTAGCCCACGATAACGGCAACGCTTGCCTAGGCTGGTGGGACAAGCTTCATCAATGCGATCGTCGTTGATTCCCTTGAGTCCGACACAAAAACTGCTTTCTATCCGAGATGCTCCGACAAACGAGGATGAGTTTTTTAAGCGTAAGATTTGCTTTCGTCTATGGCAAGGGGGCGCCGGCCTCATGAATGACGATATTGCAAATACGATGGGCAAAAAAATTGCTGGTTCTTCCGTCTCCCTTATGGTGAGGGAAATTTTGGCATTTTTGGCAACAGCAGGCTTGGCATTATCATTTTTTCTCCCCCGTTTTCTACCCTCTTCTTGTTTTATTTTGGGCGATGGCTTAGAGCAGAACGTGCCCCATCGCGTGTTCGCAACTCGAGCACTAGCTGAAGGGCGCCTTCCTCACTGGTCCGATGTCACTTTCGGAGGTTATCCTTTTCTTAGCGACCCGCAAACGGCCGTGTTCTTCCCCCCTTATTTGTTGATGGCCGTCCTCGGGTGGACACCTGACTCATCGGCAAGGTTCGACTGCGTGGCGTTGAGCTTTGTTCTCGGTGCCGTGCTCGGCATGTACGCACTAGCGCGCGTTCTTGGGATAAGCCGAATAGGTGCAGTGGCGGCAGGGGTGTTTTTTGGTCTCAACGGATACATGGTAAACCATTTGTCGCACACGGTGATTACGAGTGCTATCGCAGCTGCGGTTTGGGGGATGTGTTTTCTAGCGTTGGCCCTACAACGAGGAAGCGGCCGTGCGTGGTGGGCAGCTGCGCTGTGTTTCGCCTCGTCGGTATTAGCAGGACATTGGCAAACCGCCATGTTTGGGTGGGGATCAGCGGCAGCAGGGGGACTCTATCTTGCCCTCCGAAAGGGGTGGCGAGCTCGTTGCGCCAAGACGGCCGCAAGAGCGGTGGTGAGTATGGCGGCGATTTTTGTTGTGGCTGGCTTGGCCTCTCTCGTCCAGATTCTGCCTACGCTAGAGTTTCTCAAGCATTCTACACGCGAGAAGCTTTCTCTTGCAGAGGCGACAGCTTATTCTCTGCCCCTCAAACAGCTAGCAGGACTTCTCATGCCGGGTTTATACCAGCCCTTATTTTGGCGAGTGCCGCTGGAGAACCGGTGGGAACTCTGCTGGCGAACGTGGGGAATTGACGGGGCATGGGAATTTCATTTCTGGATGGGCCTTATTGCATTCGCGCTCATAATATACGGTGGCTTAGTCTACGTTCGGCGTTTTTCCTCGTGGCTGCTTGGGGGCTGCTTGGTATTTACCTTGATCGCGGCCATGGGTCAGGACGTGAGCCTGTACAAATGGCTTTATCATCACCTGCCAGGTTTTCAGCAGATTCGCATTCCGCCTCGCATGATGTGGGTAGGATCTGTCTCTTATACACATCT
>JANZZJ010000066.1 GCA_026419455.1 Candidatus Sumerlaeaceae bacterium
AGTTTTCCACTTTTGGCTCGCTCAGGAGCAACGTTGCAGTCATCCGCTTCGGCGGGCTTGTTTCTTTGTCCTCGTATGTAACGACAAGTTTTTGACGGGGTGGATCAAGGCCGCAATCAGCCAGCGTGTGGCTGCTATCGAGATCCACCCAACTGGTCACCCGCAGGTTGGCGATGCTCGAGAGGAACGGATGGATTTTTGTCGATACAGCATCGGCTTTTAGAGGTTCACAAAGCTTCCAAATTCCCGCTTCTTTTTTCAGAAGCAACGAGCCGGAAGTCAGTTCTCCCGCCACTTCCACAATATCTTCCTGGTTAAACTGGAACACTCGTTTTTCACGCCAACCCTCAGGCTTGTTAAAAACGTATGTGAGGCTCGCATTGGCACTAAGCACTTCCTTTTCGTCTGCTTTACGAACGAATGTGGTGAAGAACGTGGAGCCCGCCTTTCCGACGTAGAGGTCCGCTAGTAACTTCCCTTCGCGACCGAGTACTCTGACTCGTGTTGCGCTTGTGTCGTTAACTTGATAGTCCGCATAGTGATCTGGGTTATCGCTGACAACCTCGCCTGTCACTTCTTTTTCCAACGTGGCGAACAGGTTGCTGATAAGGTTCGCGTCGGCCTTATGCTTTTTTTCGATATTTGTGTACCACACACCATCCTGCTTGGAAAGTGTCACGGGTTGTGCATCGGGAACTTTGATCTCGATGCGTTCCACCGTCGCTGATGTGATGCCGCTGAAAACCTGGCGCGCTACGGGCGCCGCGCTTTCGAGCATCTTCTCCTCACGCTGCGAATACCACCACGCCGCAGCCACAAGTATCACTGCAAGGATGAGAAGTGTGAGTGTATGTTTTGTGCTCATTGTCTCACCTTAACCCCACTGAGTGTTTTTCCATTGTCGGTGTTTTCCACTCGCTCCGTGCCAACTTGGTTCCTCGAGCGAAACAGCTCAAAGACGCCAAATTGTCAGCTGCCATAGATCTCGCGGTAGCGCAGACGCTTGAGACGGTTGAAGTAGAAACGTGCGAGCCCTAGCGCGATGAGTAAAACAGGCACACCGCCAATAACCACAATTTGCGTGGTCAGGGCCTCCGCGGGCGAAATTTCCGGTTTCAAAACGCTGTTCTGTGCCTGTTTCGAACGCAAAGCAATCATTTCTCCACCGCGCGTCAACGCATCCGCAACATTAAGCAGGAATAACGCGTTGATCACGCCGTTGCTCGTCGGCGAAATCAGCTCGCTGTGGAATGAGAGCGGGCTACCGTACACGATGACAGTGGCATCCGGGCTACTTTCTCGCTTAACCTCGCTGGCGAGCACAGCACGCGTTGTACCGTCATCGTTGGTCAGCGCGGGCGGATCCACTGTCGCGAACCGACTTTCGAGTTTGCCCCTTGCCATCATGCAGATGTTAAAGGTGTCGCACTCGCTTTTCTGCGGGCGACGCAGCTTTTCAGCCTCAATATTGAAGAAGGATTCTTGTCTTTTCGTGAGGGGCGAAGTGCGCGCTAGGACATCGAGCGTCGCGCTCGTGCCATGAGCACTTGGAGACACACTGGAGGCGTAAATCGTGATTAGCGCAGCCAGGTCTTTGGTTATGATTGAGGTTGTGTTCAGGTCCGTCACCTCTACGAAGAAGGGATCTGGTCCCCGCACAAAACCACGCTGGGTACGGTAAAGCCGAGGCAGCGCTTTTCCCCAATCTTCGAGCAAGTCGGCGTTAATGCGCATCCCGTAGAATTCGAGTATCGAATTAATGTTGGGAACCTTTGAGGTCGCGCGACCCATTTGGGGATTGATGTTGACGCCGCTGGCAGCCACGAACAACTTGCCCCCGTTCATGACGTACTGGTCAATCCTGTAAAGCGCTTCTTCTGAGAAATCCTCAGGCTCAAAGATCATGAGAAGATTCACGTTGTCGAGCTTGAGCTTTGATGCGTCGAGATTCTCGATCTTGTAGCCTTCCTCCTCCAGGTAACGGGGAACGAGATCATACTTACCTTGCTCGCCGAAGAACGGATTGCCTGCTGGAGCAAGAATGCCTACCGTCGGCACGTTGACCTGCGCCGCTTTGTTAATGGCACGCGTCAATTGATACTCGACTGACTGCTCCGGACGAAGTGCGGGTACAGTCTCGGTCTTACCTTTGTAGTCCACGACGAACCCCAGATAGCCTGCTTTGAGGCTGAGTTCCGTGGCCCCCACCTTTTGCATAGTTTGCTCGCGGATGCCTCGCCGCTGAGCCTCTTCCTCTATCTTCGGATCAGCACTTGGATCTTTAAACGTAAAATGCACCTTGCCCCGCGAAGCTAGGCGGTATTCCTGGAGCAGGTCGAGCAACTGATTGCGCTGCTCGGTCCAGTCAGGCGGAGTCTCCTGCATCGTGGCATAAACCGTGATATTAACTCGGTCCTTAAGAGACGTCAGGATCTTGCGCGTAGCGTCACTGATGGTGTATTGCTTGCCACGCGTCAGATCCAGGCGCACACGGCTTTTGCCAGCGAAGAAGTTAATCGCCAAAAGGACGACAAAGAAGAGGATCGTCCCCACGACAACGTTCATACCATAGCGGATCGCACGATTGCTAGCGTTCGTCGTCATAGCTCATGCCCACTTTCTGCTTTCGATGCTTCGGATATTGAGGTAGAGAAAGAACGCAATAGCACTGACGTAATACACGACGTCAGCCACATCGAGCACGCCTCGATACAGGCTAACGAAATGCGAGTAAGGACTGAAGCGCGCCACCAGCTCCCCGCCAGGAAGGAGCTGGTAGATGAAGGGAAACCCCAAAAGGATCAACCCAAACCCAAGCGCACAAGCGATGATAAAAGCGATAATCTGATTCCGCGTCAGGCTCGAAGCCCATGCGCCGAGAGCCAGCAGCATGGCACCAAGAAGAAAAGACCCTAAATAGCCACACCATACAGGCCCCCAATCCACCGGCGTTTTGGGGTCGGCAAAATACTTCACCGTCAACGCTACTGGAAAAGTGAGGATCAAAGCAACCACCAAGAGCGCCAGTGCCGCAAGATACTTACCCAGTACCACCTCATGATCGCGCACTGGCAACGTCAGAAGCAGCTCATCAGTTCCCGCTTTTTTCTCTTCCGCCCAAATTCTCATGGCTATGGCTGGCACAAAGAACAGCAACAGCCACGGCATAAAGACGAAGAATCCTCCTAAATTCGCCATCTGATTGCGGAAAAATCCGCTCACAAAGAAGAACATGCTCGTTCCAAGGACGTGAAAGATGATGAGGAAGATATAGGCTGATGGCGAGTCAATGTATCCTCGTAATTCTTTTAAAAAGATTTTCCACAAGTTTCCCATTTTCGACCTTACCTCTAGCTCGAGTAGTGTGAGTACCTCCGTTGCTTATTGGGAGGCAGCGCCCACGGATTCCGTGGTGCCCTCATGATTTGCTGTCCCCGCTGGCTCCGGTGCCGGCAGCGTGGGCGACTCAGTTGCCACGGGCGTTGCAGCATCAGGCATTTTCGGTGCAGGCATACCAATCGTTTCAGACGGCGCGGGTGATGGCGTCGTCACCTCGTGCCTTTGGCAGGCGAGCAACCCGCCGCTCAGCACCACTGCTGCCCACAGCCCCACGGTTGTGCGCCGACACGTTTTATTTTTCATCTTGCGTCAACCTTGCAAAGACATCCTCGAGCGAAGCTGCTTCCGGACGCAACTCACTCAGCGGCCATTTCTGAGCTGCTGCGACTTCAAAGACCCGCTCCGCAAGTTCCATGGGCTTCTCCCCTATGACCTGTAAACGCAGGCAGCCGTCGTCGGTGCCCAGCAAACGCACTTCACGAACCCCACTGATTTGGCTGAAATGTTTCTGGACTTCACCTTGAGGGCCACGCACTCGCACGGTCACCGCATTGGAGCCTGCCCCCATGGCCATGAGCTCCCCCGGCGTGCCGCTTGCAACCACTTGCCCCTTGTGGATGATAATGGCCCGGTCGCAGGTGGCTGTCACTTCGGGAAGGATGTGCGTGGAAAGGATAATCGTCTTTTCCTTCCCAATCTCACGAATCAGCTCACGAATTTCCTTTATTTGGTTAGGATCAAGCCCACTCGTCGGCTCATCGAGGATTAGAATCTCTGGGTCATGGATCAGCGCCTGGGCGAGTCCCACACGCTGGCGGTAACCCTTCGAAAGCTCCCCAATAACCTTGCCAACCGCTCCCTCCAGTCCCGTTCGGACCACCACGCTGCGGATTCGCTCGGGGATATCCCGCTTTGGAATGCCGCGGACACCTGCCACGAATTGCAGGAAATCCACGACTGACATTTCGTGGTAGAGCGGGGTGTTTTCCGGGAGGTACCCCACCCGTTTACGCACTTCGAGGGAATCCTCAAAAACGTCATAGCCAGCAACCGTTGCTCGGCCTGAGTCAGCGGGGATGAAGCAAGTCAGAATCTTCATTGTCGTGGTCTTTCCTGCCCCATTAGGACCAAGAAATCCCACGATTTCCCCTCGCTGCACCGAAAACGAGACCCCACGCAATGCCTGCGTCGGGCCGAAGCTTTTGGTAAGGTTTTCAACTTCGATCATGACAGCTCGCTTTCGGGCTTTTGTTGGTTTTATCAATAAGTGGGCGGCAAAATACCCACCTCACCGCCTCCTCTAGCAGGAAACGTACCTACAAAGACCCGCACAATCTTGTTGTAACGCCACTTCTTGTGAAATTCCCGCATTTTTAACCACTACAGTTTGCCTGACCTTTCCCCAAGCACTCCCCATGCTAGCCCATGTCGTCCCCCCCTCTTGTGACAAACTGACTCAGCGCAGAAAGCCGCTGCATCGCTTTGGCACCTATGTTTATTTTCTGCGCCGGCCAAAGAAGGCGATGAGACGCGCCAGCCACGAGGACCGATTTAGACTCTCCAACTCTTGCACTGCCGGTTTGAACTCTGGATCGAGCTTCAGGGCGATCTCGAACCTCTCCCGTGCAGCTTGCCACTTGCCAAGCCCCATCTGGGCGAGTCCCTGCTGGTACCAAAGGACCGGGTTGGTAGAGTCCACCGTAATGGCTCTGTTCAAGTACTGTTCCGCCAGAGGATAAATCCGCTGCGAGAGGTAGAAGTAACCGATATAAGCAGGGATACGCCAGTCCTGCGCACCGGCCGATTCTAGTGCCTTTTCCATGCAAAAGGGGGCATTTTTGTTATTCGCCAGGGTCAGGATTTGTCCCCTGCAAAACCACACAAATGGGTCGCCAGCCCCCTCAGCCATGGAGCAGTCCGAGCATTGAAGGCCGCGACTCACCATGCCTTGGTGGGCAAAAACTAGCCCCTGCAGCGCCACTATGCGGGGTTGCTGGGGCATCACGGTAATGGCGCGATTGACCCATGCCAAAGCTTCGCGCCTCTCGCCAAGAGCCAAGAGAGTGAGGATTTGTCCCGTCCATGCGTCCACATGAGCGGCATCGGCCTGGGTAGCACGCGAAAAAAGTTGTAGAGCTCTGCGCAAGTTACGGCTGAAATACTCTTTCTCAGCTTGCCGACAGTAATACGCGGCGTCGTAAGAGATTTCCTCTTCCACCGGCTCGGCAGCAGTTTTGCCCGGCGCTTCCTCCTGCTTTTGCTGCGACGTTTCAAGCTTTGAAAAACGCCCCATCGCTGTTGGCGCTCCCGATGTCGAGTTTATACTGGGAATTGGCCCCGAATCCTCCGTGGAGCGGGGAAAAACAGCTTCCCGCGCAAGAACGCCCTCCGAACCTCAGCGAATCGGAGGCTCGGTACCGCGCGCACGATTCCAAAGTCGCAACCACAGATTATCGGTGTAGCCAAGCTGCCACATTTCCCAATAACGATACCACTGAGAATTTTGGGGAACGTAAATGCTGTCGTTGATAGGGGCAACGGCGCGCATGGGGGTGAGATCCTCCTGGGAGTAAAGCACGTATGCGTTCGGGAGGGTCTCAGGCGTGCGAAAATAAAGAATGTAGAAGTCGATAAAGTTCTGCGAAGCACCATAAAGTTGAACCCCAAAAGCCACCGGCATGAGGGCCGCAAACAGCCAACGCCGCAGCCGGCCCCAGTCGGCAAAATAACCCGCCGCTGGCAGAAGTGCGAGCGCATGTGCCATGAATATGTGTCGTGGCCCCCAGCACCATCCACCAGCCCAATTTTGCCACCGCGCGTGAAAAACAACTAAGAGGACTACGGCGATTATCAAAGAGAAGGACAAGCTCGGGTGGCGGCGGCCAAAGGCCCACCAGCCGGCCAGCCCAAAAATAATGGCCGGTGAGAAAAGAAACACGCTCTTCCCAATGCTCATGAAATAACCGTAGAGACCTGCCAAAAGCGGGGTCCTGAACTGGATCCCTTCTGGCTGATCCGCGTAGGCACTCGTGAAGGGGTTTCCAAAATGGAGCCAATTTTGTGTCAGTTGGAACAACACGTAGCCAATGGGGCCGATCGCGAATGCCGCAACTCCAGCCCAAAAACGCCGAGAGCCTACAACAGTCGCTAGCTCGCTGAGTGAGACTTTTTGGTGCCAGAGGTCGAACCTTCCATTGCCCTGCTCTATCGCGCGAAGGCAAATGTAAAGTCCGATAGCCGGAGCTACGACTATTGAGTCGAGACGCGTCAGCAAAGCAAGCCCGTAGCACACTCCCGCCAGAAATGGTGCGGTTGCGCGCTGAGTTCCTTTGGCAAAAAGCACATAGAACGTGGCAAGGACAAAGAACGTGGCGAGGGGCTCGGAGAAAAAGGTGCGCGCGTGAGGCAGCGCCATAGTCCCGGCTCCGTATGCGATTGTCACTAACCATGCAACACGAATAGCACTGGCCACCTTAGTGGCACTTCGTTGCCCGGAAGCGGAGGACAGCCCTGATCCTGGCTCGAGCAGGTCATCCCCCCCACCCGCGGCAGGTTCCTGGCTTGCGACTCGAAATATAAATAGCCACAAAAGGGCGCACGTAGCAGCCCCTGTCTCTTATACACATCTCCGAGCCCAC
>JANZZJ010000179.1 GCA_026419455.1 Candidatus Sumerlaeaceae bacterium
CGATAGCCCAGTATGCGGCGTTGTGCATGGTCGGCAAAACTCTCGACGAACTCGGGTTCACTAGAGAACCTTCTGTCCCCTATTTTTCGGTCAAAGAAGCAGTGTTGCCGTTCAATAAATTCCCTGGTTGCGAGGTGCGCCTCGGCCCTGAGATGCGCTCGACCGGTGAAGTGATGGGAATTGATCCTGACCCAGGGATTGCGTTCGCCAAGTCTCAAGCCGCTGCGGGCAGCATGCTGCCTATGAGTGGTGGAGTGTTCATTTCGATCAACGATGAAGATAAGCCCAAATTCTTACCAGTGGCACAGAAGCTGGTAGAACTCGGCTTCCATCTGTACGCTACGGAAGGGACGCATCGATTCCTCCAAAGAAACGGTATCGCGGCAGCGCCATTAAACAAGATCAAAGAGGGGCGGCCCAACGTTATTGACTACGTTATTAACGGCCAAATCCAGTTAGTGATTAATACGTTTTCTGGCCCACAAGGCCGGCCTGACGAAAAAGCCATTCGAACTCTTGTTATTTCGCGTGGTGTGCCCCTTATTACGACAGTGAGTGCTGCACGCGCAGCCGTGGAAGGCATCGAAGCCATGCGGGCAAGACGCGTCACGCTCCGCAGCCTGCAGGAATATCACCGTGAAGCACGGGGATAGCCCCACACCCTAACGCGTGCCCGCTCAGTTGGCATATCCATTGGGATGTTGAAGCTTCCAGCGCCACGCAGAGGCGATGATTTCTCGGATATCTGTAAATTCCGGCTGCCAACCGAGAACGCTCTGCGCCTTTCGAGCGGATGCTACAAGCACAGCAGGGTCGCCGGGGCGCCGGTGACTAATCTTAACTGGAATTGAACGCCCGGTAACCTCCCGTGCGGCTTCTATGATCTGCAGAACGGAGAACCCTTGGCCGTTGCCAAGATTAAAAGCCTCCGCGCCGTTGACTTTTTCGAGGAGATCGAGGGCAAGAAGGTGAGCACGAGCCAGATCCGCAACATGGATGAAATCACGAATGCACGAACCATCGGGAGTGGGATAATCGGTTCCGAAAACCAAAACATACTCCCGGCGTCCCAGGGCAGCATCGAGGACTAGGGGAATTAGGTGAGTTTCCGGGCAGTGGTCTTCGCCATGCTGCGTTGTCGCCCCTGCTGCATTGAAATATCTTAGGGACACAGCTCGTAATCCATGCGCAGCTGCCATATCAGCAAGGATTTCCTCAAACATCAGCTTCGATTTGCCGTAGGGGTTAACTGGTATCTTTGGTGCCTCTTCAACAATGGGGATTTGGGATGGTTCGCCGTACACTGCCGCTGTGGATGAGAAAATGATTTTGCGCACATCATGCGCCAACATACTCTGCAGCAATGATATTCCCGCGGCTACATTATTTTGGTAATAGAGCGCCGGATTAACAACAGACTCCCCTACGAGAGAAAGGGCGCAAAAATGCATCACAGCGTCAGCACGAAAAGAGTCAAAGACCTGGTGCATGAAAGAATCGTCGCCAATGTCGCCTTGGAAAAAAATAGCATTCGCGGGAATGGAGTCGCGGTGTCCGCGACTAAGATTGTCCACAACTGCAACACTGTGACCAGCTTCAAGAAGATACTCAGTGCAGACACTACCAATGTAACCAGCGCCACCAAGAACTAAAACTTTCATAACATGGAGACTTGCGGAAGAAAGGTGGCCTATTGCAAATAAAAGCCGCAGGAGAACAATGATGAGGCTTTCGCGACTCCTATCAGTGTGTTTGGCATTTGCCTTCGCAACAATCAGCTGGGCTCAGCAAGCGCAGGACGAGTTAGGTTTATCGGGATTGTATGCGACATACCGAAAAACCGTTTTCTGGGTTGCAGGAGGACTTTTGGTCATCGTTGTAGGGGGATTCATCATGCGGCGAGCTCAACAGCGAGCCCAACGGGGAGCTAGAGAGCGGAGATTGCCTTTTGCATTCGATGATCTCTCGAAATTGGAACAACGGGGAATGCTGACCAAGGAAGAAGCCGCAAAAGTTCGCGATGCACTTATTCGCCAGGCAACACAGCGGCATCTGAGTTCGGCGAATCCTCTGCAATTAAAGGGTGAAGATGCGCTTTTGCACGATGAAGAAGTTAAGCGCCTCGAGGCACTCGCCGCAATCAAACGCATGGCAAAGGAGACGGACGTTCGAACTGCTCTGAATGGAGCTCACGATGGGGAGGAAATTCCCGAAGAGCTGCGCCCCGCTGTCGAAAAGGGGCTTCTTAGCGTAGAGGAGGCACGAGCGATCGCTCGGCGGCAACACAAGAAAACATGAACAAGGATGGAGAATTTTCTGTTCGACTCTCACGCACTCGTGAGCTCAGCCACCGCAACGGGGCGGTGCTCGGCCCCTGATTTGTAGGCAGCGAGGGCCACTTCGAGAGCTCTGAGCCCATCCTCACCGGTCACAAGAGGGATGCGTTCCTCTCGAATGGCCGCAATGAACTCTTTTATCATTAGGGCATCGAGGTTATCCGTGAGGGAGAAAGCCTCGTGGCGATTTTTGAGATCGTCATAGCGGTGAACTTGCGTGGGGAAGCAGTCAATTGAAAGGCGTCCGTGCTCGCCGCGAATCTCTAATTTGACATCACCCCAAATGGGATAAGTCTTGCAGCGTGACCAGCTTGTATCGAGTGTGACCACCGCCCCGTTTTCCATGGTTAATGACAATAACCCTACGTCCTCACAGTCGAGAGTTGGGTGCAGCCTTGTGTCGTAACACGCATAAACATCTACCGCCTCACAGCTAAATAGGAAACGAAGAAGATCCACTACGTGGACGGTATGATCCATGACCGCGCCACCGCCCGAAAGCTGCGGGTTGGTAAACCAGCCTCCAGGCATCGAACCGTGGTTTGTCGTGACAGCACCGAGGATACGCCCCAATTCTCCTTTCTCGATTGCCCGCCTGGCACAAGCTATAGCGGGACTAAAGCGTACGGGGAAGGCCGTCATGAGCACTCGAGATGTTTTGTGAGCAGCCTCAATCATGCTGCCGGCGTCAGCAGTGGTGGTTGCAAGAGGCTTCTCGCACAAAACGTGCATACCCGCCTCAAAAGCATCGAGCGCCATAGGGGCGTGATGAACATTTTCAGAAGTGATGACGACAGCTTCCGCAATGCGAGAATGGAGAAGTTCCCGATAATCCGAAAAGAAGTGTGGGACGGTGGGGTAGCGATTTCGAGCAATCTCCAGTCTCTCGCCACAGGGATCTGCGATAGCAACAAGTTCAGCATCCAGGGAGCCGGAGGTCAAAATGTCAGCGTATGAGTAAGCGTGCATATGGGCAAAACTAAGGAGGGCGACCGGCAATTTTTTCATTTCGGAGATTCCTCAGGCAGTCTTATGGAAGCATCGCTCACAAGAATCGAAGCGGCGACGACATTAGCAATTTTTGCACGCAAAGCGCTTACATTTCCAGAACCATCCGGGTGGCAGCGGTTGGTGAGAATAATAATGGCGAGGTTTTCCTCGGGAACGGCCCAAAGGGAAGTTCCTGTCCAGCCGGTGTGGCCAAACCCCGATGCGAAGATATCACCCCGCTGGTGCGAGTAATCACTTGAGACGTCCCAGCCGTAGCCACGCCGGGTACCGTCAGGCAAATTAACCTGAGGCGATGTCATGGCACGCACAGTCAGAGGCCCAAAAATGCGAGTGTTGCCGTACGCCCCTCCTTGCAGCAGCATCTGCGCAAAGATGGCCAGGTCATGAGCAGTGGAAAACAAGCCTGCATGTCCACTGATACCGTTTTGGACGAACGCGTTACCGTCGTGCACTTCACCGCGGATCATGTACTTTTCACGTACGAGAGCATCGGACGCCTTGGATGTTGGTATCCGCCATTCGGACGGTGCTATCCGGGCGAGCAGCTCCTTCGGCGGGTTGAACATCGTGTCGCGCATTCCAAGAGGCTCGTAGAGGTACTTCCGACAAAAATGGTTAAGGTCCATGCCCGATACTCGCTCAACAATTTCGCCGAGCGTGATATAGCCCAGATCGCTATAAATGAACTTTTCTCCGGCAGGCGCCCTGAGAGGGCGGCGTGCAATGTCATTGATCATAGCCTTTCGTGCGTCGCCCTGCGGGAATTTCACGTGGTAGTTATCATAAGCGTCTAGTCCGCTGGTGTGGGTGAGTAAGTGACGAAGGGTGACGGCTTCACGATCAACGGTGCTTTTAGCGACGACATCGTCCCAGAATTTTTCTGAGAGTTTGAGTTCGCCATTGCGCCAGAGCTGGCGCCACAGCTGCAGGGGGTTTTCTTTCAGGGATCGAGCTAATTCTGTGGCCGACGTGGAGTTGTCCTGAGTGGCCTCGAGCATGGGTTGAACACGCAGAACACGTTGGCGAATGAAGCGATTGAGCTTGTCATAAGCCGCAAGGCGAGCTTTTTCTTCGGGCGTGTTTGTCCACTCGGGAATGTACTTTTTCACCGCATCACCAAGTCGTAACTCCCCCATTTCCACGAGTTTCATGACGGCCGAGGCTGTGGCGACACATTTCGTTAGTGAGGCAAGGTCAAAAATCGTGTCGGTAGTCATCTCTTCTTTCGACGGAACAACGGCGCGCCAACCATACGCTTTTTCATGGACTATAGCTCCGCGACGAAGAACCAGCACCACAGCCCCTGAGGTTTCACGTTTGCTGAGCGAGTTCTCGACGACGCGATCGATTCGCGAACCGAGGGCGTCGTCCATGCCTACTTGAGAAGGCATGGCATAGCGCAAGGTGGGGAATTGCTGTGGAGCTTCATTTGCCGAGGCCGACATAACACCAACTCCAAACAATAAAGTGACGAAGCTAAGCATCAAAAACCTAACGCGGCGATTTCCCGTGCATTGATTTTCCATACCAGCCCTCCGCTGCTAATTGAACCGTTGAACTCCATAGAACTAACGGAACGATCTTAGTCATCGAACTATTTTCTTATTTTGTTAATAGCTATAC
>JANZZJ010000190.1 GCA_026419455.1 Candidatus Sumerlaeaceae bacterium
CTATAGCTACGTGCCTTAACGACCGATCTAAGGGAGCACGTTCCCGAGCTACCACTACCCACAGGGGATCACCCAGACTGGCTGCATTGGGATCTGCTGGCTGCCATTCCTCCTCCGAATCTTTCTCTACAATAGGGGAGCCCTGAAATACTAGAACGCGTCCCATGCGACCATCAGGAAGTGGATGATCAAAAGCTCGCTGAGACGTGAAATGTTTTTGAGGCATTCTTGCCACGTCAGCAGCGGCCAAGGAAGGCGATCTTGCCAAGACCTCCCCACGCTCCGAAATTATCAAGAAGTATTCTGGAGAAACCCTGGAAGCGTATTCCGGCATGGAGTCGCTCGCAAACTCAATCTCAATGTTTCCATCTTTTTCTACTTTCGTCAGGGAAAGAAGAGCTTTTGCCTTGGATTCCAGCGCATCGTCAAAAGCTCGCGTTAGCCGATAGTTAACCACACGGTACGCGACATAATTGCTTATAGCGCCCAGAACAATGACCGTGAGCACCGCCGAGATAATAAGGCGGTTCTGCAATGAGCGGCGGTTGCTCATGGCGCCGGTTCCCCCTCTGGCTCGAACGTCTCGGTCAGTACATAGCCTAGCCCTCGCCGAGTCTGGATCAGTGATGGCTGGTTTGGCCGATCTATTTTCTTGCGAAGCAGGCACACAGCGGATTCTACCGCATTGCTGGAAAGGGCAAATCGGTCCTCGTAAAGCGCCTCCTCAATATCTTGCCGGGAAACGATCCGGTTCTTGTGGAAAGCGAGAAATTCTAGCAGCGCAAATTCACGAGCCGTCAAATCGAGGGGAACACCATCGGCATACGCTATGCGAGCCGACGTATCCACGCGCAAGTATCCCACTTCGATAATGGGGGAGCGTTTACCAAACCGTCGTCGCGCCAATGCTTGGATACGGGCAACCAATTCGTCAAAAGCGAATGGTTTAATTAAATAGTCGTCCGCTCCGGCCCGAAGTCCTTCCACGCGTGATTCCACAGCATCCCGGGCGCTAAGAATCAGAACGTTGGTTTCATTGCCCTCGGCTCGTAACTGCCGAAGCACAGTCAGTCCGTCAATCTTTGGCAGCATGAGATCCAGAATTATCACGTCATACGGCCCCATGCGAGCTAGGCGTAGCCCTTGCTCTCCGTCCGCAGCAGCAAGAATCGTGTAGCCGCAGCGGCGTAAACCGGTGGTCAAGGAATCGCGAAGCCGTCGCGAATCTTCAATTAGCAGAAGCTTCATCTTCTAATACGTTGCTGGTTATTGTGGCGGATGTGAACTCTTGCCCCATCCGCTTCTTGCTTTTGCTGACAATTCTCTCGCCGCGCTCTGCATCGAGCAACTTTTTCAGTAGCGGGTAGCGTTCAAATTTCTTGTTCCAATAGGCTGCATCGTAGTCTGCCGAAACAAGCAAAGTCCCCGAGCCAAAACCATCCTCAATGGGACGAACGGCAACAAAATACCAGCCAAAAAGCAGCCAGGTTCCGAGTGCGAGTGTGGCCATGCTCGCTGTCCAGCGACCACGCAGCACGCTCCACCATATTCCTATGCTGCACGCTAAAAGTGCTATTCCCAAGACGACACCAACCAACATGGCATCAAACACTAAATAGGTGCCTGCCGCGACAGCAATCCCTGCCAGAAAAATCAGCACCGCTCCTATTGCTAATGGGATGGAAAGCCACTTGCGCGACAGCGGCACCACTCCGTGGATCATGTCACCAATCGCTTCGCCAGTAAGCAACGCAAGCGGCAGAAATGAGGGGAGAAGGTAATGGTCCTGTTTCATCGGAATCGCGGAGAAAACCACGAGAGGGACAAAAATGCTCAGGGCAAGCAAGCGTTGAGGGCTGTGTGGTTCGAAAAGACGGTTCTTCGCTATATATGCTATCGCGAGGGGGATAAAGAGCGACAGGGGAAAGCCGGAGCGCCAAACGTCCATCAAGTAGAAGTAGAAAGGCTCGCGGTGTTCGGCAGTCGTGTGTTCCGTGGCTTTTATCCCAAAGGGTAAGAACACCTCCGAGACTATATCGGAACGACTGTCAGGTAGAAAAATTAAAATGTATACATGCCACGAAATTGCAATCCCAACGCCAACGAGAGCGACTGCCAACATCTCTCTTCGCCATATTTTGCGAAACTGCCCTTGGCTAAGCAACCAGATGGAAAATACGAGTGGCACATAGAGCAGGGCAGGAGTTCCTTTCGTGAGAAAGGCTAACCCGAAAAGAATACCGCCAAGCATCGCCCAGCAAAAGGAGCGTCGGATATAGCTTAGGTAAAATGACAAAAGTGACGCGTTACAGAAGAACGCCAGCATGGTCTCAAAGCTTCCCCGGCGCCCCTGCACGACAAATAGATAACTCACTGCCAGCAGGGACAACCCCAAAACTACTTCGTGTTTTTTTCCCAGGAGGTGCCCCCATGCCAGTCCGAGTGCCAAAACCCCCAAGGCAGCCACGACGGAAGGAATGCGGTGTACTTGCAAATCGAACCGTTTCAGAAGGCGAGATACCCCAATAGAACTCCAGTAGTAAAGCGGTGGCTTGTTAAATCGGGTTTGCGCACGGAACACTGGCACGATGTAATCGCCATGCTCGAGCATGTTCTTCGTAATTTCGTAAGTGCGAATTTCTGCATTAACGCGCAGGGGCGTAGCACCAAGCCGCGTCAGGTAAAGCGCTGCAGCAAAAATCAGCAATAAGGCCGAAATTATTTGTATCGGAGCACGCTTTGACACTATACGATTGTTGAGTGCCGGGGTGGCGAGTTGGGATCCATCTGTCATGCAACTTGTCCTCATTCCTCTTTGTTAAGAATCGGTAGATCATTCCGTTTTGCGAACGATCCGCTTTCCACACTTTGTTACAAGGAAGGGACGCAGACCACGATACTTTAGGTAGGATACTGCGTCCCTTCTGCCCCACGGGTTGTCTTTAGCGTGAGCGCTTTTCTTTCTACTCTTTCTTCTCCTTGCCTGCTTCTTTCATGCTATTGGAGGATTTTTCCTTTTTAGCCGACTCCTCTTTCTCGTCATCATCCTCCACTTCCTTGGCGTGTTTGCCTTCTTCGCTCGTTGCGGGCTCGTCCTCAATTTCGACATTGCCGAGTGGGTCGATCTTCACTTCTTTTGCTTTGCCTTCAATTTCGACCTCGAACTCGTAAAGGTGCATCGTCACCGCTAAGCTTTCGAGAACTTTGCCTTTGCCCACGGCCTTTTGGAGAGCAGCTTTAACGGGCGCCGGCAGCGTGTTTTCGTCCACCTTCTTTTCGATTTCCACCACAGCTCCATCAGGCGCTACCTTGATTGAGTATTCAGCACCCAGCTTCAAGAAATCTGCCTCGAAAGCTTCTTTGCCTTCTTCACTCTCTTTTACGACTTTGACGATTTTTCCCGAGGGGCCTGCCTCTTTCTCAATAGCCTGGCGAACCGCTGCCGGGACCGACTCAAGCGAGACCTTCTCCTCGCCGGGCTCATCAGATTCCTTGGCTTCTTTCGCCTCTGCTGATGTTGCAGCAGCTGGTGCCGCAGAAACCTGAGATGATCCCGCAGCAGCGGGCTCGGAAGCCTGACGGGTTTCCTGAGTTTGTCCCACACAGGGGACGAAAAGACATGTCGCCGCAACAAGAGTTGCGACCGCGAGTGGTGTGTACTGTGCTTTCATCGGAGCACTCCTTTTATTTGGAATGTGGAGCTGCACTTTTATGCATTCTCCACACCATAATTAGAGTGGAATGCTTACGGATAGCTTACCAAAACAAAAAAAATGACAGGCTCCAACTTTTCATAGCTTCGATGGTTTGCGTCCCACGAGCAGCCAGAACTCGCGCAGGTTAGCGCGCAAATCTTGAAACTTGTCATTGGAGCAGTGCTCTAGCCTCGGCAATCCGCGGCTTTCGGAGAAAAAACGCTGCATGGCCTCCGCTAGTGACCGCCCCAGGCTGCTCAGCCTGGGCGACCATTGACGATGCAGGACAACCGGTTCTCCCGGTATGGGATCAGTCTCGATGACCACACGAACGAGCTGGTCTTGCTTGTCAAGTAATCTGTAGCGTGTGAGGACCTGTTCCAAAGCTGCTTTTTCGCAGGCCCCAGCGGTTATAGCCCCTCCAAGCCCGTTGAGTACAGTTTTCACCACCTCTTCTGATGAATCGCAAAGATGCACAAACTGCGGCAGATGCCTTTTCGAAGACAATCGCGCAATCTTAAGGCTAGGATAGTAAAAGCCTGCGGCACTCCCAGAAACCAACGCCAGCGGCATGGTCGAAATCGTGTCCGCAAACTCCTGCGGAGTTTTCGAGGGGTCATTGAAGTACGGATGACGGTTGCTGATGAAGATGACACCTTTGTGAAAAACGCGGCTGTTCTTGGGATCGAAGCTATCCTGTGGTCGCCGTAACTGGAAACGCGCGTCATAATCTCCATTTTGGAGAACAAAATCCACAGCAGAACAGAAAGCTAGATCGAACTCATTTCTGTTCATCCGCTCAACCATCGCCTCGTGGCGATCCACAGCAAGCAGACTGATGTCTTCAATGCCCTCATTCTGCATGGCCTCGCGCACGTTGGGTTGCGCCAGCAAGAATTCGCGAAGTTCATGAATGGCGCCTATTCCTAACTGTGCCTCGGGGTCCTCTGGTAAATAACCAATTTTGAATAGGCGGGTTTCCATTGTCACCAAAGAGCCACTTGTCAACGTTTCAGCAAGAGCGTAGGACCAATAGCACGTTGCGAAGAGTGCAGTGAGCAGATAAAAAACTAAATTGACTTTACGAGCAAACATTGCTTTCCTATTTTTTAAACAGCGTTGTAAGAGATTCGGCATTTATGCAACTGAAACGCACTGCTGTCGAGGAGGGGAAGTGGCGCGTCCGAATGGCCATCACCTTTTCCTTTCTGAAAGTGGGAGAAACTAATGCTGCTGACACGAAAAAATCGGCGTGGCGCTAGTCTGGTTGAAATTATTGTCACTGTTGGAGTCCTCGCTGTCGGCCTTTATTCTATTGGTGTGGGACTCCAGTCGGCACGAAGCGGAACTGCTGTAGCTGCGCGAACTGTCTTAGCGGAAACTTATGCGACCAACCTGTTGGAGATGCTTCTTGCGAGCAGTGATGAGCTGAGGCGGGGGCTCGCAGATCACACATCTATTCGCATTCCCGAATCGGGACTAAAACCGTTGAGCGGCAACGACCGTTACCGCTGGATAGCTGAAGTCAAACGTTTGGAAAATCAACCGGCTGCCCAAGTTGAGGTGAAGCTGTTTCTTGCCCACGGCGCTGCAGACAAACCTATTGCCGTCGTGAAAGGAATTGTGCCGCTCACCAAGGGAGGAATTCAATGAACGCCACCGTGTTACGTCGCGGTTACACCCTCGTCGAAGCTATCGTCGTAACCGCTCTTGTAGTAGTTGTGTTGGGCATTGCCCTCGATGCATTCATCGAGACAAACCGTGCGGCCCACACAGTAAGTGATAAATTAATTTGTTTGCGCGAAGCGCAGACCATTGCGCAAACGATTGAGAAATATTTGCGTTCCTCCCTGCTGGAAAAAGGACGCCCGCTCGAATTTAAAATGGACCGTCTGCAGTCGCCTGTTGTGAAGGCGGCAATGCCCCTCAATCAGAAGAAACAAATCGAGTCCACAGCGACCTCCCTCGATGTGGACGTGGTGCAGCTAACGATAACCAACGATGTGGAGCGCCGACGAGTCGTGGTTGAAGAGCAGCCACCTGAGGGCGCACCGAAAAAGCTGATCTTGGGGACAAATTCCGACGCGTACTGCGCTGAAGTTGTCTTCGCTTATGCCGAGAAGATTGAAAACTTTGAGCCGCGTTGGCAGGACGAAGCCACCACTATCCCGAAACTTGCGAAAATTGCCGTGCGTGTTTGGCCTCGCGTGTCGGGGTTCAATAGTTTCGACGATGCGCGCAAAGCGGCGCAACCGCGCCATGCGGAACTTGAGTACTGGGTGAGGATGCAATGACGAAAACAAAAACAAAAGCATTCGTTTTGCTTGCCGCCATTGGTATTCTTGCGATTTTAGGAATGATAACCTTTGGGCTGGCGCTTAACGTCGATTTTACCTACCGATATGCGCGGCATCGGGGAGGACAACGCGAGTTGGCGCAGATTTTACGCGCGGCAGCTGAGTTTATCGCCAAAGACGCAACCCTGCAGACGCGCTTGTCGCAGGCCACATCACCCGAAGAGCTTTTCAAGCTCGATGACAAGGCCACTGTTGTGGCGAAGGGAATGCACGTTCCGCAGAAGCTCGGAGCGGTGCTGCCTGGGGCACGCTGTATCCTGGTGGAAGCCGTATCGCCGCGACAGCCTACTCTAGCACGGCAGGCCATTTATGCGTTTCAAGCAGGTAGCGCGCCGGTTCTCTTGGCTGAAATGAGTCACGCCGTTGGGGGAGGTAAAAAATAGGTGTCCGACGCCCGACCAAACGAGAAACTGATTCGCATCGCCCTTGCTCTGAGAGAAGCTACCGTCCTTGACGAGCCACACTGGGAAGCTTTTGCTAAGCAAGCTGGGCTAAAAACCTACAAGGGGGTTATGGACATTCTCAATCAAGAGGTCTCGCTTGCCGCGTTCAAGGACCTCATGTACATGGACATTCGCGCGCTCGTGCCAGGGGGCAAAGCGGCAGCTAAGATAGAACAAGAGCTCAATGCTCCGGTTAAGATTTTCCCCGGTGAAATTGCTTACATTCTTCGTCAGAATCAGCCAGATGTCGCCAAGCTCTGCAAGGTTCTCATCGCTCTTGGTCTAGTCGAACTCTCTCGAATAGAGGCTGCTTTGGAGCGTGCCGAGCGCAACGCGCTCAACGTCTATGATGTCCTCGTTGCCGAAGGCATTATCACGCCGGAGAACATCGAAAAAGTCGTGGCCTCAAAGACGGCAGACTTTGCGATGGACAACCGTATCCTCCTCGCAGGCGATGTGTTGGTTTTCAACAACCTCGTCACCCGGGAAGATTTTGCGCGGGCACTTGAGAGCCGTGCCGTCACAAAGGCACCGTTATCGCGGACACTCGAAGATCTCAACATTCTTTCGCAAGCAGAGCTTTTGGAGGCTCTGCAGCTGGGGCTCGAGCTCCCTATGGTCGAGATCCTAGCGTACGACGTAGCATCCGAACTCCTCGAGCGTTTCGCCCCCGAATTTATGCGGAGGCAGCTTTTCATCCCCTTGGCTTTGCAGGACAACAGTATCGAGATTGCTACGGCTGATCCTTTCAACCTTTCCCTGAGCGATACTATCACTTTTCTCACCGGGCGGCGGGTATCCCTCACGTACAGCCCGCATCAAGAGCTTCTCGCAAAGTTTGAATCATTACCAACATTGGGAGGTGCGGGAACGGGCGACCGCCTAGCTAGCCTGCCACCGACGACCGTGAAACGTGTCGCGCGCCCTGTGCCCAAAGCGCCAGTAGCTCCCCGTCCCACACCAATGGCAGAAGGGTATGAAGCAAAGCGGGTAGTTGAACCGGAACGTCCCCGGAGTCGTCCGGAACCTTACGTCGACAATCTTTCCACCGTCCAGCTCGTGACGCAAATCATGGAGAGTGCGATTGCATCAGGAGCGACCGATATTCATATCGAGCCCCAAGCCGATGAGGTCCGAGTTCGTTATCGCATTGACGGCGTTCTCCACAACATTATGCGTATTCCCACGGAAATGCACCTCAGCGTCACGTCGCGCATTAAAGTGCTCGCCTCCATGAACGTGACCGAGCGCCGGCGGCCCCAGGACGGCCATTTTACACTCGAAACAGAAAACGGCGTATATGATTTTCGCATTTCCACGTTGCCGTCCGTGTTTGGGGAAACCGTGGTCATGCGGGTGCTCGACAGTTCGCGCGTGATGACAGGCCTCGACCAGCTTGGGTTGCTCGAGGATCAACTGAAGGGCGTGGAAAGACTGATAGCTCGTCCTTATGGTCTCGTTTTAGTGACAGGGCCTACGGGCAGCGGAAAAACATCTACCCTGTATGCTTGCCTGTCCGCAGTCAATCGTGAAGGAGTTAACATTATAACAATCGAAGATCCTGTCGAGTACCAGCTGCCTGGAATTACCCAGGTGCAGGTGGACCCCAACATTGATCTTACGTTTGCAGCGGGACTGCGCAGTGCTCTGCGCCAGGATCCGGACATCATTATGGTCGGAGAAATCCGCGATGCAGACACTGCAGCAACGGCAATTCGGGCAGCACTCACCGGCCACTTAGTATTTTCCACTCTCCACACGAATACTGCCGTGGGGGCGATCAGCGCTCTTGCTCATCTTGGAATTGATCGCTACCTTATCGCTTCGGCCATTTCAGGCATCATTGCCCAGCGCTTGGTTCGTAAAATTTGCGAGGAGTGTAAAAAGCCGTTCGCACCGACAAAAGCGCTCTTGGTTGAGCTTGGCATGTCAGAAAACTCACGGCGCCGATTCTATAAGGGCGAGGGGTGTCCAGCATGTTTGCGCACGGGTTACAAGGGGCGCACCGGTATTTTTGAGGTCATCGAAGTGCGTCCTGATATCCGTAAGGCAATTGCGGAAAATGCACAGGAGGAGGAAGTCCGTACTTTAGCTGACAAATATGGCCCACGCCTCTTCCAGGCCGGATTGGAGAAAGTTTTGAAGGGGGTGACTACCCCTTCAGAAATGATCAAGGCAGTGACGATTTTCTAGAATAGGCAGAGAAGCGGAGGGGGTTCCCTCGCATTCTCGGCAACAAGGAGTGAGGTTGTACCATGGCTGAGAACAAACAAGACCAGAAGAGTGCGGGCAGCTCGTTGAAGGATGAAATCCTCCAACGGCTGCGCGAAGAGGCCGATCCAGGTAAAGCCCCGTCAGCAGGGACTACGCCATCGCCAGCGGGAGGCGGCGCAAGTCCGTTATGGGGCGTCGGGTCCCGCGAGATGGCTGCGTACTGTCGTCAGCTTGCAACGCTTGTGGACGTTGGGGTTCCCCTTGTGAAATCCCTGCAAATCCTTGCTCAACGCAGCGCTAACCGAAAATTGCGCAGCGTGAGTTCAGATCTCGCCCGCCGCCTGGAGGAAGGGCAGTCGCTCAGCAGTGCGATGGCAGCCCACCCATCCGTCTTCTCTTCACTGTTCGTCAATGTCGTTCGCACCGGCGAAGCAGGCGGTATTTTGGACCTTTCGCTGCGGCATTTGGCGGACCTTCTGGAGCGTAACGCTGAGATTAAACGACGCGTTGTGGGCGCAATGATTTACCCGCTTATTGCTCTTCTGCTGGAGATCCTCATCATTGCGCTGATTATGATCTACGCCCTGCCAAAGCTCATCGCGGCCTACCCCAAGCCCGAAGACTTGCCGGCAATTACTCGCGTACTTCTCGCTGCTTCACAGTGGTTTGCCGCGAACTGGTTATTCGTCCTCATCATTGTGCTTATTTTGATAGGGGGGTGGTGGCTTATTCGTCGTTCGCGCGGAGGACGTGCCGTTACTCAGGCGATTGCCTTGAGGATTCCGCTAATCGGCGGGCTTATTCGCAAAATTAATGTTGAGCGTTTTGCGCGGACACTGGGAAACCTTACCGCCGCTGGAATTCCCCTCATTGACGCTCTGGGCATCACTGCAGACACCGCCGATAACGAGGTCGTGCGCCGTACCTTGCTGAAGGTGCGCGACACCGTAGAAAAAGGTGGAAAAATGGATGAACAAATGCGTAGTGCCCCGATCTTTGACGAATTGATTATTGATATGGTGATGGTGGGCGACGAGGCCGGAGCTCTCGACACGATGCTCCTAAAAATTGCCGACACTTACGACAGTGAAGTTGATGTTGCTCTCAAAGGAATTAGTTCGATCCTCGAACCGTTGCTCATCATTTTGCTCGGCTTAGCCGTCGGGTTCCTTGCAGTAGCCGTTTTTCTTCCTTACGTCTCACTTGTACGCAATCCGGCGCTTATGCCAGAGTAACAGCTATTTGGCCGTCAAGAAAGGCTGGGCTTGCAGGAAAAGCCCAGCCTGTCACTTTCAGCCCTGGTCACGTGGAGACGTAGATTTCGCCCCCGTGCTCTTGGAACTCCCGACTCTTCTTTGCGAGTTCCTTTTCGATTTCAGCAAGCGTTTCGCCACGGCTTTCGGCTAAGGCTTGGACGTCCTCGGTGATTTTCATCGCACAGAACTGGGGACCGCACATTGAGCAGAAATGTGCCATCTTCATCCCCTCCTGGGGGAGGGTTTCGTCATGGTATTGTTGGGCAGTCTCGGGGTCGAGCGCAACGTTGAATTGGTCATCCCAGCGGAATTCGAACCGCGCTTTGCTCATGACGTTGTCCCAGTACTGAGCAGCAGGGTGTCCTTTTGCGAGATCAGCCGCGTGTGCTGCGATTTTATAGGCAATCACCCCCTCGCGCACGTCGTTGCGATTCGGTAGCCCCAGATGTTCTTTGGGGGTCACGTAGCACAGCAACGCCGTCCCATACCAGCCTATAAGAGCAGCACCAATGGCGCTCGCAATGTGGTCGTAGCCAGCAGCGATGTCGGTTACTAACGGTCCCAGCGTGTAAAATGGGGCCTCGCCGCACCATTCAAGCTGCTTTTCCATGTTCTCCTTAATGAGATGTAAAGGGACATGCCCAGGGCCTTCGTTCATCACCTGAACGTCGTACTCCCACGCGATACGAGTCAGCTCACCTTGCGTACGCAATTCAGCCATTTGCGCCTCATCATTGGCATCCGCAATCGAACCTGGTCGCAGGCCGTCCCCAATGGAAAAAGCCACATCATAAGCGGCCATAATTTCACAAATTTCTCGCCAATGTGTATAAAGGAAATTCTCCTGATGATGGGCTAGACACCATTTCGCCATGATGCTTCCACCCCGCGACACGATGCCGGCAACGCGCTTAGCGGCCAGCGGAATATAGCGCAACAGGACGCCCGCGTGGATAGTGAAATAATCCACTCCCTGTTCCGCCTGCTCAATCAAGGTATCGCGAAAGATCTCCCACGTCAGCTCCTCGGGCTTTCCCCCTACCTTTTCCAACGCCTGATATATCGGCACAGTGCCTATGGGCACGGGACTGTTACGAAGAATCCATTCGCGCGTCTCGTGAATATTTGCCCCCGTAGACAGATCCATGATCGTGTCTGCTCCCCAGCGGATTGCCCAAACCATTTTTTCCACTTCTTCCCGCACGGAAGAGCCCAGGGGGCTATTGCCGATATTAGCATTAATCTTTGTTAAAAAGTTACGCCCAATGACCATAGGCTCTAATTCAGGATGGTTGATATTAGCGGGCAAAATGGCCCGCCCCCGCGCGATTTCCTGCCGTACGAACTCAGGGGTGATTTTCTCGGGAATCGAAGCCCCGAAGGGTTGACCAGCATGAAATGGTGTACCGACGACATCCCCACGTTTTCTTGCGTCTACAAGCCAAGCTCGCGCCCGTTCAATGAGCTCGTTCTCGCGAATAGCTGCGAACTCCATTTCCGGAGTAACAATTCCGCGCCGCGCATAGTGCATTTGAGTCACGCGGGAGCCGGCTTTGGCACGGCGGGGTTTGCGCGGGTGAGGAAAGCGAACAACTGCCAAACGGGGCTCTGCAAGCCGTTGCTTGGCATAGGCAGAAGTTGGTTCGGAAAGCTCTTCGGTATCGTCACGTTCGCAAATCCACTTCAGCCGGATGGGCTCGATGCCGTCACGTAAGTTAATGGGTTTATCTGGATCCGTGTAAGGGCCGCTTGTGTCGTAAATGAGAATTGTCCCATTCGGTTCTAGTTGTCCGTTGCGACGTCGGGTAGGAGAAAGCTCTACCTCCCTCATGGGAACGCGGATGTCTGGTCGGGAACCGATGATGTAAACCTTGCGTGAGCGCGGCAATGGTTGTCGCATCTCGGGTGAGATCTCAGGTGGCGTAGGCGTATTTTCGCTTTTTGAACGCACGGCCGTTACCTTTTGCTGTTGTTTGCTGTGGGATGGCCGGTATGGTGGGGGGAGTGTAATGTCACGCCTTCCCTCCGCCGGCATTACCCGTATCAGGTTCAA
>JANZZJ010000073.1 GCA_026419455.1 Candidatus Sumerlaeaceae bacterium
GATGTGTATAAGAGACAGTTCTAGTATAGCTGTGCGCGCTACGTAGGGACGTTCGCGCGTGTGGAGCGTCGGGTCGAGTTCCACGCGATCAACTGTCACCGTTTGATAGCCTTGCCGTTCGGCCACAATGGTGTAGGATCCCGCCGGCAGATCCGCCATGGTGTAGAGTCCGTTTTCATCCGTGTGGGCATTGTAGGAAGTACCTGCGAGATAGACGAGAATCCCGAGGTGTCCACCCGGATTGGCGTCGGCGAGCAGTGCACAGCCTGTGATGAAAGCTCGCTTTTCTGGTGAAGGCGGCGCCGCGTCTTCGGGGGACTTTTTCGTGGAGCTGCAACTGCAGAACCAACACAGAGCACCTAGAAGAACTAAAGCAAATCCAGTGCGGCCGACGGACCAGAAGTTCCTTTGCAGGTTGCTCATCATTCTTCCCCGTTTGAATTACATTTGGGCTGACGAATCATGGGCTGGTCAAAGCCGTATCATCAACTATGCATTTTAGCGAACTGATCTCATTATGATGCGCAAACTTGTTATTGCTACTACGAATCGGGGCAAGCTTCGGGAATTGGAGAAACTCCTCGAGGGGATGAATGTCGAACTGTTGACGGCGCTCGACTTTCCCGCCATTGAGGCTCCAGAAGAGACCGGAGCAACTTTCGAAGAGAACGCCAAGCTCAAAGCACTCTACTACGCGGAGAAAACAGGTGAGGCATGTGTGGCTGACGACTCGGGGTTGGTAGTTGATGCTCTGGGCGGACGCCCGGGCGTTCATTCGGCCCGCTATGCTGCTACTGATGCCGAACGTATCGCTAAGATTCTCGCAGAAATGCGTGATGTTGCGGGCGCGCACCGCGCCGCGCGATTTGTGTGTGCCGCAGCCCTCGCACTGCCCATCCCGACGCCTCACGTTGTGGCTATCGAAGAGGGAAGACTGGAGGGCCACATTGCCTACGAACCACGCGGGACGAATGGTTTCGGGTTCGATCCCGTCTTCTACGTCGAGGAACTTGGGTGCCATCTCGCGGAGGTGGCCACGGAAGTGAAAAATACCGTGAGCCACCGTGCGAGAGCTTTTGCGAGGCTCAAACCGTGGCTCGCGCAGTGGTTGGAAGGAAAGCTTACTTGAGAGTTATTTTCCGTTGAAGCCAGCATTTTTCGCCAGTTGGCCTGACACGTAGAAATTGTCCTGCTATCAATTTAGCAGAGTCGCTTTGAGGAATAGACACGATGGGGTTACGCATTGGCATAATCGGCTGCGGAGGAATTGCTGGGGAGCACGCACGCGGATATTTGAGTTGTCCGGGGGTGGAAATAGTGGCATGTGCGGACATCGCTATTGAGCGCGCCCAACGATTTGCAGCGGAGTACAACGTGCCGCGCGTTTACAATGATTACCGTACGATGTTGGCCCATGAAAAACTCGACGCGGTGTCCGTGTGCACGCCTAATTATGCTCATTGTGAGCCTACTATCGCGGCGCTCGAAGCAGGGATACATGTTCTGTGCGAAAAGCCTATGGCAATAAATGTGGCCGAAGCTGAACGGATGGTAGAGGCAGCACAGCGCACAAAGAAAATGCTGACCATTGGCCATCACTTTCGGTTCATGCCCTTTATTCGTTTCATCAAACGGCGGATTGATGAGGGGCTTTTGGGCGATATCTACTTCGGCCGCTCTCATGCTTTGCGGCGACGTGGCATTCCGGGTTGGGGAGAATTTCATATTCGCGACAAATCCGGCGGCGGACCGCTGATTGACATCGGCGTGCATGCGCTTGATTGCATCCTCTGGCTGATGGGAAGCCCTCAACCTGTGACCGTGAGCGGGAAAACGTACACGATGTTTGGCAACCGCGTGACCTTCTTTTCCGCATGGGGAGACTATAAGCGCGACGAATTCGACGTGGAGGATTTTGCGGCGGGGTTTGTACGTTTCTCCAACGGCGCAACGCTGGTGCTTGCCGCCAGCTGGGCAGCCCATATCGAGGAACAAGAGGATTTCTCTCAGCTGGTGCTGGGCGATCGCGGTGGGGTCATGTTGCGTCCATTTGGACCTAGCGCTGGTGTGCGCATCCAGAGTTCGCGTGAGGAGGCCCTGCTGGACGTTCTCCCCTCTGGATTTCCCGAAAAACACCCGCACCAAGAAGAGATTCGCCACTGGGTGGCGTGCTTGCGAGGTGAAGCGGAAGTGCTCGTGAAACCGGAAGAGTGCCTCAACGTGCAGCGAATTATTGATGGCATCTACCGCTCGAGCGAACTGGGGCGCGAAATCCGTGTGGAAGAACTAGCTCCTCCGCGCAAGGAAGAGGAGCATCCTCACAGACCACCTCGACAAAAAGCTAGGAGCTCGCGACGGCGGCGCTAAGAATGTTCGTTTAGGACGTTCCTACCGGCCGCTTACAAAAGTAAGCAGGGTAAGCTATCGGCCATGCCGCCAAAGACACTTTACGCCAATGACGGCGCTTAGTCGAAAGCAGCACGTGAGGAGCCGCCACTGCCCCGTTGCACAAAAAGAATGCCCTAACAGCAGCTATCGAATTTCGCCGCTGCGAGCCCAGCTTATCACCCCTGCGAACGCCTGGACCTTGGGTTCTCGCTTATTTGGACAGGATGTCGCCTGTCTTCTTAGTAGAGACTCCAGTCAGTCACACCACTCACCGTATCGAGACGATACCCGAAAAGATGGTCGCCCAGAATCCAGCCTTCGGTAGCAGTTGTGCCGTTGGTAAGCATCACTTTGTACCAGTCGCCCGCACGCCCCGTGCAAACGAAACGCTGTCCGGTAACGGCCTTACCAACAATCGCCGATGTGTTAGTTGTGCCAGTGGCAGGTGCTGCGTAAATAGGCACCTCCACATGATCGGCAATATCATCCGAATCGTTGTTCGTGGTTTTGTCTACTTTGATTCCTACCGTGGCGACGGGGGTAGACGATGTATTAATGCGGCTCACAAGGGTGTTGCTAATCCAACCAGTCCGGCGGTAAACACGTGGGACGATTTTCAGTGCATCAGCAACCACCATTCCAGGCGCGGCAGGATCAATCTTCCCTGTGACTGTCGCCTCGCGCAAGGTGAGCGTGGCCGCTGCATTCCGATCGAAGAAAAAGGTGCCCAGCTTAACCCAGGAATTCGGGAAGGGCTGGTCTTCGTCGAAGCGTACGATGAGACGGTAATTTGTCGCGCGGCTGGCATTCTGATAAGTGTCCACACTAATGAAGTACGTGCCCGGGGCTAGGGCACTTGAGGTGAACGACCAATCTGCCCGCTGAATGCATGCTGTATTCGACGGGGCAGTCAAGAGATGCACATCTACGTCGTAGGTCGGATAGCCGCTGTGTTGCAAAGCGACGTAAACTGTGGATGTCGTGAGAAGATCAAAGCGATAGAGCCGTTCGGGCCCTCCTTCGGAAACGCCGGCCCCTGCAGGTGAATAACTTGACCATTCACTAGGCGCCCCGATGGTCGTATGATCAGCGATGTAGGGATTCGCTGCGATAACGTAGGGCGTGGCTTTCGCGCCATTTCCCAACGAACCGGAAAAGCCGCGTTGCTGCAGTAATCCGGTTGTCACGCCGTTGCTGTCGGTCACCCTGTACTGCACGTTTGCGGCGTTAGCGGACGCTGGCCATGTAATGTAGATATCGTAATTCCCCCGTTGATTTGGGGTTGTCCACGAGAAAGTGGCCTCGTCGCCAGGATCTCCCGTAGTACTGAAAGTGGAGGCGCGCGTCCCGCTTCCGGCGAGGGTCACGCGATTCGCATCGGCCAAATCGTCCGCCACGGTAGATTTGTCTGCAAGATTGCTCCACGCCCCCGTTTCTGTGTACCCGGAAGCAAGAGCGCCGGCAGAAGTCCGGCTCTCACGGGCAAATGCGGGAGGCATGGGGAGCATTACCCGGTACCAGGTGTTGTGCTGAGTCGCAACAAGCTTCGTGCCGCCAGCGACAGTAGTTAGGATACTGTACGCGGTAGAGTTACCTTCGCGCACGTTGGCAGTGGTGCCCGTCACATTCAGATAGACAATGCAGGGATAACCGTCACCGCGGTAAAACTCGTCCTGTTCCCACCAGCCATGATAAAACGGACACGTTTGCGAGTCAGCCGGCAACAACGCAATACCATAGTGAAGATGGGGACCAGTGGAGTTGCCTGTATTATCACTATAAGCCACCAGCTCCCCTTTCGAGACGCTAGCGCCGCTTGAAGGCACCACCCCATTCTGCGCCAGATGCCAGTAACGCGTTCTGTAGTTCCGACCGCCGATTCCTGAATGATTCAGGATGAGATAGTTCCCGGTATCGGAGTGATCATCGTTGGGAACAGATTCGCGCAGAGCATATACAGTTCCGTTGGCCACGGCATAGAGGGCTGTTCCTGTAACCATGCCCCAATCGGTGCCGCTGTGATCGTCGTAAGCGTGCCCGGATCCCGGCATCGGTTCTCCAACCACCCAGCCGGTCCAATCAGCACGCCCTCCCGTGGTGCGATCGAGGTCAAACGCGGCGGTCATGTTGAAATTTTCGGGGCTCGACATGGGCCACCCAAAAGCTGGCGGAGTCTCTGCAGGAGCACTGATGGCGTTCACTGTCGCCAGAAGGGTAATCACACAGAGCGTCGTTTTCAGAGAAACCTTGTATTTCATTGCTGTTTGTCCTCCGTGGGGGAAAGCTCAAGAACGGCAGGTTGAGAATCGGGGCGCAAATAAGCGATGCGGCCATCGGCGAGTTTTTGGGGATATCGCCCCGGCGCGACAGACCTAGCGCCTTTGCCATCCGGCGCGAGCATCCATACGACACCCCCACCTTCGGGCGTGCCCGCTTCAAATACGAGCCGAGATCCGTGCCATAGGTAAGTTCCTACGCGCCCCAGGGGAATGCCGCCACTCTGATCCCCAGTCGAAATCATCAATTGGCCAGTGGTCGTTCCTGCGTCCCCAATCATCAGTTTGCGCACGCCGCCGCTGTCATCCAAGAGGTCCAAATGAATGTAATAAAGCTCATCGGAATCCGGAGAGAAGAATGGATTATAGTTTGTTCCGTCATTTTCGACGACGGTTGCCAACGGAGCCAAGGATATGGCGTCGAAGAGCAGAATTTTGCTCGTCTGCAGGCGGAAAAACTCATCTGTCGTGCGGGCATTGTTTACCGCGGTAGGCGACCAATCCTCGGGATAGATGACGACGGCGAGCTTAGTGCAGTCCGATGACCACGCAACATGGCTGACGCGTCCGTTGACCGTAAGGGTTGTCACCGACTCGCCACGCTTTACAAAGCAGCGTCTGTCGCTAGTGACGTAAGCCAACGCCAAGCCATCGGGCGATGGAAATGCGCGCGCTACATCATTCGCGATGACGCTCTCCACGCGTCCCAGCTCATCGAGGACGACCAGCGGGTGTGCCTCAGTAGCTGCACCAGCGGCTAGAGGGTCGCCCTTGTGCTTCGATTCGGGCATCTCCAGCGTCACTACCGGCCTGTTGTGGAATGTTCCCCAGAAGCGGTGAACATGGGCAGGCTCACCGTTCTTGTGGCGCGGAGCGATGCTGCGGCTCTGGGCACCATCGAAGGCGACTAGGCCGCCGTTCACACAGAAGTAGGCAGGTTGAGATCGAACTCCAGTAGAAAAGCTCAGCATGGCCCCTAGGGCCAACGCCATCATGTATGCCGGTTGTCTCATAGCACCTCATCCCTCCGTTCGGCTGTGTCACATTGACGTGTGGCACACGAAACCATAATCGTCAACTTGAACCGAACACGTTGCGCGCCTTAATGTTTTGTATTAGATGAGATGGCATCATGAGCGATAAGCACCATCAAGCGCATGAAGGTTCGTCGCCGCCAGGGCATGGGCCGTTTGGCGAAAGCGAGGCAATTTCAGAAGCGGGGTCTCAACGTACCAGCTGGCAGCCGCGCTATAGTCGGGATGATTTCTGCCACTCACCGCTTTTGGTATTTTACGAGGTGACACGGGCATGCGATCTGGTTTGCAACCATTGTCGGGCAAGTGCCATGCCCCATCCTGCTCCCGAGCAGTTGACCTCACAGCAAAGTGCCGACCTGCTCGAAGCGCTCGCAACTTTTCCCAAGCGTCCTATGGTGGTGCTGACAGGCGGGGATCCCATGAAACGCCCGGATCTTATGGATCTTATCTCTCATGGCACCCAAAAAGGTTTGCGCCTAGCAGTGACGCCGTCGCCCACACCGCTCATGAATGCCGCTGCTGTCGCTGCAATGAAAGAAGCGGGAGCATGTGGGTTTGGCGTGAGTCTGGACGGTGCCAATGCTCGCACGCACGATTCTTTTCGCGGGATAGAGGGAAGCTACGAACTTAGTCTTTCTATGATCAGGTGGGCGGGAGAGGTGGGACTGCCTGTGCAGGTAAACACTACTGTGCTCTCGGAAAATCTTGGGGAACTTCAGCAAATTGCTAGTCAGTTAGAAAGTCTTCCCGTACAAATGTGGTCGGTGTTCTTTCTTGTTCCAGTTGGGCGCGCACGCCATGCTAGGCGTATCAGTGCACGGCAATACGAACTAGTTTTCGAACTCTTATACCACGAGTCCCGCTGCCGCCCTTATGCAGTAAAATCAACGGAGGCTCCCCATTACAGGCGTTTCGTGATGCAAAAGATGCACATTAGCGCGAATTCAGTACCAGAACAGCTCTATGGTCTGAGTCGCTACGCGCCAGTGGGGACGAATGACGGCCGAGGCGTGATGTTCGTCAGTCACACCGGTGAAATTTATCCGAGTGGATTTTTGCCATTAAGTTGCGGCAAATTCCCCAGCGATTCTCCCGTGGATGTATATCAGAATGACCCGCTGTTTCTCGATCTTCGCGATGCCGACAAGGTCCAAGGTAAATGCGGGGTCTGCGAATATCGGGCAGTTTGTGGTGGAAGCCGCGCCCGCGCCTACGCCATCTATGGCGATCCCTTGGCGCCGGAGCCGGACTGCGTTTACGTGCCGCCTGCGTGGCAGGTGCGTGACGCGTCGCACAAGGATTGTTCGCGCACCAGGAAACCAAAATGAAGTAACATTTTTCGCAAACGTACGTATAACCGAAGCAATGAATACAAAGCGTAACCTCTTACCACCACGACGAAGGACACGCGAAGTAGCGGTTGGGCCGTGGATCATCGGGGGCGAGCACCCTATCCGGGTGCAGAGCATGACCAGTACGGATACTGCCGACATCGAGGCAACAGTGAGCCAAATCCGAGCTCTCTGGGAAGCGGGTTGCGAGATCATCAGGCTCACAGTGGACACTAGAAAAGCTTGCGAAGCTTTGCCGGAGATCCGCAAGCGCTGCGCTGGAATTCCGCTTGTGGCCGATATCCATTATAACTATAGGCTTGCCCTCGCATCCGCTCCATATGTGGACAAGATCCGTATTAACCCCGGCAACATCGGCAGCGTGGAAAACGTGCGGGCAGTAGTTGAGCGGGCGAACGAGTTCGGGCTCTCCATCCGCATCGGTGTGAATAATGGCTCTCTCGAACGCGACATCGCGCTCAAGTATGGCGCACATCTGCGCGACAATATCCTCATTCCCCCAGAAGAGGGGTATCCGCCCGAAGCGCTCGTGGAAAGTGCCCTTCGCAACGTGGAGATCTTGGAGTCTCTGAAGTTTTATCGCATTATTATCAGTGTGAAAAGCTCCAACGTGCCGCTGATGGTGCAAGCTTACCGACAGCTAAGCCGTGCCTGCGATTATCCACTCCACTTGGGCGTGACGGAAGCCGGCACAAAGGATAGCAGCAACATCAAGTCCAGCATTGGCATTGGAGCACTCCTGCTCGAAGGAATCGGCGACACCTTACGGGTTTCTATTGCGGCGCGTTCAACGGAAGAGAAACTTGAAGAAGTGAGGACTGGCTTCAAAATTCTCCAGGCACTGGGGCTGCGCCGCTACGGCGTCGAAGTCGTGGCATGCCCAACCTGCGGCAGAGAAGACCAAGGATTCGATACCACCCGGATCGCGCGTGAAATAGAACAGCGTACAGCACATATTACCGTGCCCGTAAAGGTTTCCGTGATGGGGTGCTATGTCAATGGCCCTGGTGAAGCCGCAGAGGCTGATCTTGGCGTGGTGGCCAGTGGTAAGGCCGCCCGTATCTACAAAGAGGGCAGACTCATTCAAGAGCAAGTGCCCTTTGCCGAGGTAACCCAAAAGATGATTGAATTGATCGAAAGCTTCGCTGCCGTGAAGGAAAAAGCCGATTGACCGTTCTCTCTTGCCTGAGAAGTTTCAGGGGCGTGATTCTCTCGGTTGCATCCTTGCGTCGCAAAGCTGGATATAGAGAAATAAGGATTACCTATGCGCCTTAGTGAGTTTGCCGCAGCCGTAAATGGTGAACTAGTTAACTTTAAAGAAGATTTCGAGATAACGGGAATTTCCACGTTACAGGACGCCAAACCAGGGCAGGTTTCCTTTGCTGCGAGCGAGCGTTATTTGCAGCGAGCGCTGGAGACCGAGGCGAGCGCTATTATCGTGCCGAAAGGTTTTTCCCTTGGCGAAAAAACATGTGTTGTACTCGACGAGCCGTGGCGCGGCGTTCTGTTTCTTCTGGAGTATTTTTATCCCCATGATGCGGCAATCTATTTTAAAGGTGTGGATCCCTCGGCGGTCGTGGCTGAAAACGTCAGGCTGGGGCAAAACGTGCGCATTGGGCCTAAAGTGGTGATTGGCCCCAACACTGTGATTGGGGATGAAACAGTCATTGAAGCTGGGTGCATTATAGGGCCAAACGTTGAAATAGGCTCGCGATGTCATCTTCATGCGCATGTCGTCATTGAGCATGGCACCCGGATTGGGCATCGCGTTATCATTCAAGCAGGCGCAGTGATCGGAGGCGATGGATTTAAGTTCGAGCTCATTGGCGGAAAATGGCGTAAGATCCCCCAGGTGGGTTGCGTGGTCATCGAGGATGACGTGGAAATCGGTGCGAATACGACCATAGACCGAGCCAGCTTTACGGAGACACGAATCGGGGCGGGAACGAAAATCGATAACCTTGTGCAAATTGCGCACAATGTGACCATTGGGAAAGACTGCGTTATTGTGGCACAAGTGGGGATCGCTGGCAGTTCGAGCGTAGGTGACGGAAGCATCCTTGCCGCACAGGTCGGCGTGGCGGATAATCTGCAGCTGGGTAAAAGGGTACGCGTGATGGCGCGTAGTGGCGTCAAGGACAACATCGAGGATGGCGCCACAGTGCTTGGCACACCAGCCCGACCTTTTCGGGTCGCCGCTCGCATCGTGGCCACAGAAGCAAAACTTCCAGAAATGTTGGCGGAGGTTACAAGGCTTAGCGAAAAGGTGCGACAACTCGAGGCCCGATTGGCGGAGCTTGAGAATTCCCGTAGCAGATAATCGTCCTGCCATGGCAAAGGCCACCCAGGCAGTGGCCTGTCTGGCATATTCCGCTTGCAATAGTTCGTCACTAACGCTTTCTGATCGTCAACGGTGGTGCGAGCGTAGGTTTAATGGAGTAGAAACGTTTTTTCGCTCAGTGCCACCGCATTCTTTTTGTAAAGGAAAGACGAAATCGTGCCGCTAGTTGTCATCGTCGGTTGCCAGTGGGGAGATGAGGGTAAGGGGAAAGTCATTGACTTCCTTGCACATGACGCCGACTGGGTGGCTCGCTATCAGGGGGGCAACAATGCGGGCCACACGGTGATCGTGCGTGGTGAGAAACGTATTCTCCATCTAATTCCGTCCGGGATTCTTCACCCGAACGTGAAGTGTCTCATCGGCAATGGCGTGGTGGTTGATCCGCAAGCACTCGTAGAAGAAATCCAAATGTTGGAAGCAAGCGGCGTGGCCGTCCGCGACCGACTCTTTGTTAGCGAAAACACCCACATCATTATGCCGTATCACCGTAAGCTGGATCACATGATGGAGGCGCGGCGCGGTGCCAACAAGATTGGCACCACTGGGCGTGGCATTGGGTGCGCCTACGGCGACAAGGTTGCACGCCACGGCATCCGGATGCATGACTTGCGGGACAAAGATGCATTCGCACGCAAAGTCGCAACATTTTCTCCCTTTTACCAACACCTGTTCCAGTCGTACGGGGAAGAACCCTGGAGCGTTGACGATGTGGTGGAGGAAGTTTGGCGCTACCGCGATGACATATTGCCGCTTATAGTGGATGGTGTCTCGCTCCTGAACGAGGAGCTGGATAAGGGAAAAAAGATTCTCGCCGAGGGAGCGCAAGGGATTTTGCTGGATGTTGACTTTGGAACATATCCCTTCGTGACAAGCTCGAATCCGTCGCCAGGTGGAGTCTGTACGGGGTTGGGGGTCCCTCCACGCAAAGTCTCGAAAGTCGTGGGAGTCGTGAAAGCCTACTGCACGCGTGTGGGAGCAGGCCCATTTCCCACGGAGATGGCGGATCAGCTGGGAGAAAGATTGCGCCAATGGGGCGGTGAGTTCGGCGCCACAACGGGGCGCCCGCGCCGCTGCGGGTGGTTCGACTGTGCAGCCTTGCGGCGCTCCCTACAGATTGGCGGTATTACGAACCTTGCTCTGATGAAGCTCGACGTGCTGAGTGAGCTCGATGAAATTCGAGTCTGCACACACTCTGTCTCTTATACACATCTGACGCTGCCGAC
>JANZZJ010000076.1 GCA_026419455.1 Candidatus Sumerlaeaceae bacterium
GGGCAATCTCAAGGCGTCGCTGCAACCCATAGGGAAGTTTTGACGCCAGCTCGTCGGCACAGTCGGTTAAACCGCAGAACTCGAGATAACGTAGAGCGGCAATTTCGATTTCGCGCTCTTGGTTGCGCACCCAAGGCGGACGAAAAATTGCCCCCGCTAAGCCTGTGTTGGTGCGGCCATGCATGCCAATCTTGACGTTTTCCAATGCTGTAAGGTTACCAAAGAGGCGAATATTTTGAAACGTTCGGGCGATTCCAAGAGCATTGATACGGTCCGGACGCAAACGATCGATCCGTTTGTAGCGACCATCGCGGGTGCGAAATGTAATGCGTCCTTCGCTAGGAGGAATGCAGCCGGTTATCGCGTTGAAAAGGGTTGTTTTTCCGGCGCCATTGGGACCTATGAGACTGGTAACCCGTCCGGCCAGGAGCCGCATGTTAGCGTCGCGTACAGCAACGACTCCGCCAAAGTATTTGCTCACATGTTCGACGATGAGAATTGCGTCGGTTTGTTGGGCCATGAGCGTTCCTTGTTGCCGGTTACGTACTGATTCTAGCCGTACAAATCTCTATGAAACATGTCTAGCCGTTCAACTCGTATTGGTTTCTTAGCGAGATACGACCACTAATCGGTGGCGTCGGCAATTTTAAACTCGATGGTGAGCTTGCGTCCGCCGCGGTCGATCTCACATTTGATAGGTGTGCCCACGGGTTGCGCCCAGATGGTGGCAAAAATATCATCGGCGTTGCGGATTTCGTGGCCATTGACCGAAGTAATAATATCACCAACCCGCAACCCCGCACGGTAGGCAGGTCCCGTACGCTGGATTTCGGCAACGACGGCTCCGGATGCTGCGCGTGCTCCAAGGATTCGTGCTATACGTGGGTTCACGTTTTGCACACGGAAATCCACAAGTTTTGGGCGTAGCCGACCATAGCGCGTCACTTCTTCCACGAGAGATTTAACACGATTAACCGGTATGGCAAAACCAATGCCGATAGAACCGCCGCTGCGCGACACGATAAAAGTATTGATGCCGACCAGTTCGCCTGCCGCGTTTATTAAGGCTCCGCCGCTATTACCAGGATTGATGGCGGCATCGGTTTGGATCATGTCTTGATAAACTTTGGGTGAAGGACCACCTGAGCGAAAGCTGCGTTTGAGTGCACTTACAACTCCGACCGTAACGGTGGGGTGTGGATCGCCAATGAGATTACCAAACGGGTTCCCCATGGCAAGGACCCACTCCCCTACCATGAGGTCGTCGCTGTCGCCCATTTTGATGGCGGGCAAATCTGTTGCCGCAACCTTAAGAATGGCAAGATCAAGCACACTATCCACGGCAATGACATTTGCTGCCATCTCTCGGCCGTCACTCAGCGTGACAAAAACGTCCTCCGCCTGTTCAATGACGTGAGCATTGGTCACAATGAGACCGTCACGTGAGACAATAACGCCGCTACCGAGATAGGGGATCTTTTCTTGATAAGGGAAAATAGCAAAATCGCTAAAAAAGTCAAAAAAGGGACTGACCATGTAGGTGGTACGTGAGGCCCCAACGCTGACAATGGAGGGGGAGACCTTTTCAGCGGCTTCCACAAGTTCCGTGCGGCGCGCACTCGCGCGGCTGGTGGAGGTCCCCGGCGCTAGCGCTGCATTGGCTTCCGAGGTCAACGAGCCGAACGGAAGCGGTTTGCCGGCTGGGGCAAGTGCAAAAACTATTAACCACAGCGCATTTGTCAGGAGAAGAAGATGGAGAAATCGTCGAGGTTTCATAGGATCTCATCCCTTCCTCACGAAATGCATTTCATTTTTATTGAAGCTCTTACATGGAACCGACTGATGTGATCCAAGTAGTCAGATAAAGATTGTTATCGTACGAGAAGATTGTTCACGTCAGTGGCGAACAAAAGGCACATTCTGCTGAGGAAAGGGGACGCCAAATGGTTCGTCTTAAAGCCGGCGTAATAGGGACTGGCTCCATTGGAGATGTTCATCTCGCGGGATACGCGAGTGCGAAAAAAGAGAGCGAAGTTTGGGCGATTTGCGATACCAACCCCGCTAGGTTAGCCGAAATGGGCGAGAAGTATGGCGTGCCACCCCAACGTAGGTACCGCGACTATAGGCGGATGCTGGAGAAAGAACCTCTCGATGTGGTGTCGGTGTGCACCCCAAATGTTTATCATTTTGAGCAGGCAAATGCCGCACTAGAACGCGGTATTGCCACGCTGGTGGAAAAACCGATGGTTTTGCGAATCGACCAAGCGCAAAAGCTTATCGCCACAGCGAGACGTACGCAAGCTAAGGCGATGGTGGCGTTTAGCCATCGCTTCGTGCGAATGAACATTGCAGCCAAAAAGCTCATTGAGCGAGGTGAGCTAGGAAAACCTTTTATGGTCCGCGTGCGTTACGCACACGGCGGGCCCTATCCCGGCTGGGCCCAAAGCGACTGGTTTTATAAGAAGCGGCTGGCAGGCGGCGGAGCTCTGCTCGATATGGGGATCCACGCTATAGATATATGCCATTACTTGATCGGACCGATTGCTGCCGTAAGTGCTGAGGTCAAAACACTACGCAAGCCAATTGAGGTGGATGATAACGCCGTTCTCACGCTCGATTTTGGTTCCCAAAAATGCCTTGGCATGATCGAATGCGGATGGACGAGTCCGCCTGGTTTTGCGGGCATTGAAATTTACGGTGATGAAGGATCCCTTACCTTGGATTTGGTCAAGGGGCCTACATGGCTCAGCGGAAAAACCTGCCCCGATGGGACTACCCGTTACAAGCAGCGGAAGCTTGCCGTGCCAAGTGGACCTTCTCACTGGCCTTTCCAAATGCAGCAGTGGATCCGTTATGTTTTGGGAAAAGAGACAATTGTCGAACTGCCAGGTCTCGAAGATGGTCGGAACAGCCTCGTTGTGGCGCTGGCAGCTCTCGAATCTGCACGCAAAGGGAAGCGTGAGCGCATACGATGGTAAAGCGCCCTGGCGGCCGGCTCTTGGCGTGGTTACAGGACGTTAGTTTTTCTTTTGTTCCTTCTCGCGTGCGAAAGCCTTCTTATCGTAGATGACTTTGTCCACAATACCATATTCAACCGCTTCATCAGCTGAGAGAAAGAAATCTCGCTCGCTGTCCTGCTGAATCTTGTCTATGGGCTGCCCCGTGTGCTTGGCGAGGATCTCATTAAGGCGTTCACGAATGCGTAAAATCTCTCGAGCAGCTATATTGATGTCCGTCGCCTGGCCCTGAGCTCCTCCTGAGGGTTGATGGATCATGATGCGCGCATTGGGCAGAGCATATCGCTTGCCTTTTGCCCCCGCTGCTAGTAGCACCGCGCCCATGGATGCGGCCTGGCCAATGCAGATGGTGGTAATCGGCGGGGTGATGTATTGCATGGTGTCATAGATTGCAAGGCCAGCACTTACAATGCCACCTGGGGTGTTAATATAGAGATTGATGTCTTTATCCGGGTCTTCGCTTTCGAGGAACAGCATTTGGGCAATGACGGTATTGGCCACATGATCGTCGATGGGTGACCCTATGAAGATGATACGGTCGCGCAGGAGGCGCGAATAGATATCGTAAGCTCGCTCGCCTCGTTCACTTTGCTCGATGACGTAAGGAATATAGAATGTCATGTGAGCTCCTTTTTTTATGTTTTACAGATCACATGTTCGCGTCTGTAAATAAGCGAAGATCCCCGGAGCATCTACGCTGGCGAATATAAGGGTATTCGTCCTTCTCGAAAAAATCACCTGTTACAATTTCGAATTGAAACCTAGCGAATTTGTGGGCGCGTGGTAAGTAGTGTCGAATCGCACACTGAGTGAAGAAAGTTAGTTGGAGAGCATACTAAGAGCGGATTCATAAGGAGGTTAGTGGATGTCAGTAAAGATTCGCTTAGCACGTGCCGGACGCAAGAAAGCGCCTGCCTACCGTGTGGTCGTTGCCGACAGTCGTAGGGCACGCGACGGCCGATTCATTGAGATAATTGGTTTTTATCAACCGTTGTTCGATCCACCGAAGATTTCTGTGGATGCGGACAAAGCGGTGGCGTGGCTGCTGAAAGGCGCGATTCCTTCCGAGACTGTGCGGAGCATTTTCCGCAAGGCCGGCGTTTTGAAGAAGTTTCACGAGGCGCGTGCACCAAAAAATCGCAAACAGGTGGACCAGCCCTCTGCATAATTCTTGCGTTTTGCAGTCTCAAGGTGCCACTTTTCTCACTGCGAACTGCGAATGCCGTCAGCAATGAAGATCAAGTGACTGCGGCAGAGAACGTTGTAGCGGAGAGTGAACGGTTATGAGCCCAAATGAGCCGAAGACCGAAGGCCAGATCATGAAGGAGCTCGTGCAGTATATTGCAGAGGCGCTGGTGGACTGGCCCGAAGAGGTCAAGGTGAACGTTGTAGAGGGAGAAAACTCTATTATTTTAGAGCTCAAGGTGGCGCCTGATGACGTGGGCAAGGTTATTGGTAAAGGCGGCCAGACAGCGAAGGCCTTGCGCAAGATTCTCAGCGCCGCTTCGACGAAGCTGAAAAAGAAAAGTCTTCTCCAAATCGTTGAGTAGTGCAAAGAAACGAAGCCAATATTCCAACGCCAGATGAATTAGTGGCGTTGGGCAAAATTACGAGAACACAGGGAAATGCAGGAGCTGTTCGGCTCCTGCCTTTTTTTTCGCCGGTCACTAGAATCGAAGAGCTTAAAACGCCCGATGTTTTCGTTGCGCCCGCAGCCCAGGAAGCAACCGGCATTTCCGGCAGCGCTCGGCGCCTGACTATTGAGTCGGTGTATTATCACAAACAATTTGCAATACTCACCTTCCACGAAGTTCCAGACATGACCTCCGCTGAGCAGCTTCGGGATTTTATTCTTTATGCCGAACCTCGAAATCTTTGGGAGTTGGAGGAAGCACAGTTCTTTGCATACGAGCTGGTCGGGATGAAGTTGGTGTCCGTCGGGGATGATCGTGTAGACATTGGAAGAGTGGTGGCTGTGGAAGACGGGTTGGCGCACGACTACTTGCGAGTGGCTGGTGCGAAGAGAGAGTTTTTGGTGCCTTTCGTTCGTGCCATTGTGCGGCGAATTGACACCGTGGAACGGTTGATCGAAGTGGACATTCCTCCTGGGCTTACCGATCTATAGCTGGCGAAGTCAAAAGGGACGAGATAAACTGTCACCGCATAAGCGATGTGATACGTTGTATATGGGAATTAGCTATTTCACTACTAGATAAGACGATGATAACACCAGACGAGCTAGTGGCGCTAAATGAACAGTTAGAGTTGATGGCACCCCAGCAAATTCTGGGGTGGGCAATCGAAAGGTTTGGAACCGATCAAGTTGCCCTCCAGGTGTCTATGCAAAAAACTTCCTGTGCCCTTATGCACATGCTATCAGAGATAGACCGAAATGTGGAAGTTATCTTTGTGGACACGGGGGCACATTTTCCCGAGACGCTTTCATTGCGCGACGAGTATGCCAGACGTCTCAATCTGAAAATTGTGACCTATTCGCCACAGCAAACTTTTGAAGAGCAATTTCAGCAGTATCAAAGACACCTATACCTCTTCGACGACGAATTCGACCCTCCAGGCTACCGCGAGTGCTGCAGGCTGAGAAAAGAAGAACCGTTTCTTGCAGCTGTGCGGGGTCGCTTCAAGTGTGTCATAGGCGGGCTTATGCGCGCTGAGGGTGGGGCACGTAGCTCAATTCGTGTTCTTAACTTTGATCCCCGATTTAATGGTTACAAGCTCTACCCCTTAGCGAATTGGAGGGTGGATGATGTCGACAGTTACCTAGACGCTCATGCACTGCCAGTTCACCCTTTGTATGCCCGGGGTTATCGAAGCATTGGCTGCACCTATTGCACCACTCCAGTTAAAGAAGGCGAGCCGTCTAGAGCTGGCCGCTGGCGGCACATTCGCGAAGCCCATCCTGAACGCTACGGTCAGGCTGGACTTTACTGCGGCATCAACCTCGAGGATCGCGTGAAGCAATCAGGTGATAGCGACTAAGTGTTTTTTGTCGGATCGGTAGGCGGTGGTGTAGCTACGATACCTGAATGGAGTTCCTCTGGGGTCATCCTCCGGATCACAATTGGGCGGAACGGGATTTGACGACGTGCCCGACGGACCGCCTCTTCGACTGTTGCAGCACGAACCACCACATTCAACCCATCCATGCCGCGAATGCGCCACGAACCTGGCCGCCCAATGACTTTGACGTAGCGAATGACGCCACGACGCCCGATGCCTTCGACACGGAAAACCTGCGGGGGCTGAGGCGGTCCTAATCGAGCAGGACGACGTGGGGACTTTGCTTTTGCTTCCTTGGGTGAAGGTGTGTTCGTGCGATCTTTCGTCATCCTTTCACGCTATCCCTTCCTTGATTGATGAATTCTTGCTAGTCACTTCGATTTTATGACAACGTTGCCCTTATGACGATGCAAAAGTTTTCGATCATGTGCAATGGAAGGGTGCTGCTGCGGCAGCAGTTGTCAACGCTCATCACGAATGCCGTTACGTTGCTGCTAAGGATTGCAGTCGTACTGGTCATTCTTGGGTCAATGTGCGGCTGCCAGACGAGAAACGAGCCGAAAGACGCATTCGGCGACATCAAGGTAACCACTCGCGTGGGGCAGCGCCCAACGCCTCAACCTGAGTATGAAATAATTCGGCCGTTTCCTATGGCAGAGGCATTGGAGCACCGTACCACTTCGACACTGAGCCGGTAACCTGCCGTTGCGGGAGCCGATCATGGACAAGAAACAGATCGCAAACATGCTGGAAGAAATGGCATTTCTGCTGGAGTTTCATGGGGAGAACGTTTTCAAGATCCGTGCTTTTCAAAACGCTGCGCGCGCCTTGGGAAATGCCTCGGAACCACTGGAGGTTCTGTTAGAAGAGCCTGGTCGCCTTGAGCAGATCAAAGGCATAGGTAAGAGTATCGCGGCAAACATCCGTGAGTATGCGACAACCGGCCGCTGCAACGAACTCGAGGAACTCAGGAAGAAGGCGCCTAAAGATTTCGAGAATTTGATTCGTGTACCGGGGTTGGGGCCGAAGCGCCTGCGAGTGTTGGTGGACGAGCTGGGAATACAGACTTTGGAGCAATTGGAGCGCGCTTGTCGCACAGGTGAAGTAACGAAATTGCCAGGGTTTGGCGAAAAAACCGTTGAAAAGCTTTTAGCAGGTATTGCGCAGGTGCGCAGCTTCTCCGGCCAATGGCTATTCCCGCAAGGGTGGGAAATGGCGATAAAGATTGTGGAAGATCTTAAATCGCTTCGCAGCGTGAAGAGAATCGAGATTGCTGGAAGCTTACGGCGGCGCAAAGAGGTTGTGCGTGACATAGACATTCTCGTTGCTACGACCGATCCCGAACCAATCGCAGCAAGATTCGTGGCAAACGTTCTGGTCCAAAGTGTTGTCGCTCAGGGCGATACAAAAATAAGTGTAGTACTCACTAATGGCATGCAGGCCGACCTGCGCATGGTGAAACCCGACGCTTTTCCTTTCGCTCTGCAGTACTTTACCGGCAGCAAGGAACACAATACCCATCTGCGAGCACGCGCCAAAAAGCTGGGCTATCGCCTCAACGAGTACGGGCTTTTTCCGGAGGACGAAAAAGAAAGCGCGCGCGCGGAAGGCCTAGCAAGCGTTCGTGAGGAGGAGGACATATATCGGGCGTTGGGCTTGCAGTATGTGCCACCAGAGTTGCGGGAAGACTTAGGAGAAATCGAGGCTGCTCAAAAGGGAGAGCTTCCCACGCTCGTTTCGAAGGAAGATTACCGAGGGATACTGCATTGCCACACCAACTGGAGTGATGGCGCGGACACCATTGAGGAAATGGCTCGGCAGGCCCGACGTCTGTGGAACGCTGAGTACATAGCAATATGCGACCACAGTCAAAGCGCGTCCTATGCTCGCGGGCTGGATCCGGAACGTCTTCGGAAACAGCTTCAGACTATCGCGTCTATGAACAAGCTATCGACTGACATAGTTGTTCTGGGTGGGACAGAGTGCGACATACTGCCCGATGGTTCGCTGGATTTTCCAGGAGAGGTACTCGACCAGCTCGACTTCGTTGTGGTTTCGATTCACAGCCACTTTAACATGAGCAAGGAACAAATGACCCAGCGAATTTGCCGGGCTTTGGAGCATCCGTGCGCAGATGTGCTCGGCCATGTGAGCGGGCGTCTTCTCCTCATGCGCGAGCCTTATGCACTAGACTTAGATAAGGTTTTGGATGCGGCAGCGCGATGCCGGACAATTATTGAGATTAACGGCGATCCCTACCGATTGGACCTTGACTGGCGTTTTTGTCGCGCTGCGAAGGAACGAGGAATTCTTTTCGCTGTGAATCCGGATGCGCACAGTGTCGGCGGCTTGCGCAACATCGAGTTTGGGATGAATGTTGCGCGGAAAGGATGGCTGACCCGGAGTGATGTTGTGAACTGTCTTTCGCGCAATGATTTGTTAACATTAATTCGAGAAAATAGAAACTTTCGGCGAAGGCTAGCGGGCCGTGGCACTTACAGTATCTCCTAGAGAGGACGAGGGGTGCCGTTGCTAGCGCTTTAACCCTAATTTCAATTTTAGGAGAGGCGATAAGATTTCCCACCAGCCCCGAATGGGTGGGATTTTGGTGTAGCCGAGCTCCCTGGGAGGATAAATTTTGGTGACCGGAACTTCACACCACCGAAAACCACCTGTCAGGACGTGATAGAGAATATAATACTCCATGGCGTAACGGTCTAGCCATGGTTGTTCGAGCTGGAACTGAGGGGAACGAAAAATCGAAAGTCGAATGGCGCGAAAGCCATTAGTGGTATCATGGAGTTTGCAGCCAGTGAGTAGCCAAACATACCACGGATGAATGAACTGCGTTGCAATGCGGCGGTAAAGCGGCATAGCCCCATAGTTGCCCCCGGGAAGATAACGGGCGCCCTGAACGAAATCAGCCTTGCCCGAAATGATTGGCTCCACAAGGCGGGGAATTTCCAAAGGTTCGTCTTTATTGTTCCCTGCCATGACCACAAGAACATCAAAGTTGTTCTCAAGGCCATAGCGGATCACAGCCCGAATGGAATGCCCTATCCCGCGATTCTGGTCTTTTCGCAGGAGTGTAAAAGGATATTTTTTCTGGAGTTGGAGGGGAAAATCATCAGTTGAGCCGTCATCGGCAAGAATAACCTCTATGTAACTGTTGGGGATTTTTGTCTCAAGCTGGGCGTCGAAAATCCGCTGAATGGTCTTCTCGATTTTCACGTGCTCGTTGTACGCATAGGTGGACACGAGTATCCGAGTAGGTCGGCTGTGTGAATCTTGCGTTTGTTTATCGCTAGCGTCGTTCACCTTTGCGCCTCAACCGCTGATAGAATTTTGTCACATACGTAGGCAATTTGATCTTCTGTAAGATGAGGAAACATCGGCAAGGATAGCAGGCTACGCGCTACCCGCTCTGTCACAGGCAGATCTCCTTCTTTGTATCCGAGATGATTATATGCTTTTTGTAAGTGGAGGGGGAGGGGATAATGAAGTCCCGTACCGATACCATGGCGAGCGAGTTCGTGCTGGAGAGCATCGCGATTCTCGACGAGAATGACGTACAGATGATAAACGTGGACATTGCCGGGAGCAACGCGGGGTATGGTAATTCTTGGGGATGTTCCGAGCCGCTGGTCGTAAAGCTGAGCGCACCGGCGGCGCCCTTCGTTCCATGCGGCTAAATGTTTAAGCTTAGCGCGTAGCACAATGGCTTGGAGAGCGTCCATGCGGGCGTTATAGCCTTCGGTGTCGTGGTAGTATTTCTGGCTTTGTCCGTGGTCGCGAAGCATCTTCACCTTGCGGATGATTTGAGGATCATTTGAAGTTACAGCGCCCGCTTCGCCACACGCGCCAAGGTTTTTGCCCGGATAGAAACTGAATGCGGCGGCGTGTCCCATGGAGCCGGCGAGTCGGCCTTTGTACGATGCCCCATGCGCCTGGCACGCATCTTCTAACACGAGAAGATTGTGCTTGTTTGCTATCTCGAGGAGGACGTCCATGTCCGCGCATTGACCATAGAGATGCACAGGAATGACTGCACGGGTGCGTGAGTTAATTGCTTTGGCAACACAAGCCGGGTCGACGGTATAAGTCACCGGGTCAATATCAACGAACACAGGTTTGGCGCCAGTCTGGCTGATTGCTTCAGATGTGGCAATAAATGTATGGGCTGGGCAGATCACCTCATCCCCAGCGCCAATGCCCATAGCCATGAGAGCGAGGCGAATGGCATCAGTGCCGCTGTTGACGCTGGCGCACCCGGCCACTTTGCAGAAGGCGGCAAATTCGTCTTCGAAAGCGCTAACCTGGGGGCCACCGACAAAAGCCGCAGAGTAGAAAGCTTTTTCGAACTCATCGCGAATCTCGGGCCAAAGCTCACGATGGGGTGTCTGGAGATCAAGAAACGGTACTTGCATTTTAGCGATCCTTTACCTTTCCGCGCGGCCGGGCAGGCACGCCGGCGACGATGGTATAGGGCGGGACATCTTTGGTAACTACGCTTCCAGCACCGACAATGGCGCCTTCGCCAATTGTTACCCCGCACAGAATCGTGGCGCTCGAGCCGATCGACGCACCCCGTTTCACAAGAGTGGGGACAACCTGCCAGTCAGCCTCCGTTTGTAGTTCTCCGTCCTCATTGGTGGCACGTGGGTACTTATCATTGATGAACGTGACATTGTGGCCGATAAATACGCCGTCTTCGATTGTCACTCCTTCGCAAATGAACGTGTGGCTGGAAATCTTGCAATTTTTACCGATAATCGCGTTTTTTTGGATTTCGACGAAAGCGCCGACCTTGGTGTTATCGCCAATAGTGCAACCGTATAAGTTAACAAAATCAAAGATTCGAACATTTTCGCCCAACTTCACATCGGGCGCGATGTTCTGAAATTTTGGTGCCATAGCTTCGAATCCTTTCGTCTCAAGCTCGCTAGCAATAAGCATGGACGGCTACTTTTCGGGATGAAGAACTGCGACACGCTGGCCCGCTGATTGTAACGAGCGCTGCGCTGCTTCCAAAAGCCGTACCACGCGTAGCCCCATCTGGCCATCTGTGATGGGACGCTTATTCGTCAGAATGCAATCCCGAAAATGTTCCACCTCTGTGCGGAGTGCCTCTTTAGTGTCCAACTTGGGAGAGTACATATCGCCCATCCGATACTGGACGAGTAATGAGTAGATACCGCCGATAGAATCGATCACTTCCACACCGCGATCGTAAACCTTTACCTTCTCAGAATTTTCCATGTCGTCGTAGACGACCATTTTTCTGCTCCCACCGATGAGAATGAGGCGGATTTTTACCGGTGACAGCCAGTTCACGTGGAAATGGGCAATTATATTCCGCTCAAAAAACGCCGTGACGTACGCAACATCCTCCTGGCTACCGAAGTGACACATTCCGCTTGCTGAGGCAGCTACTGGCTTGTCGGGAAAAAGATAGTCCATGATGGAAAAATCATGGGGTGCGAGATCCCAGATGACATTAATGTCGTGCTGAAAGAGGCCTAGGTTAATACGCACGGAATCAAAGTAGAGAAGATCGCCTAACTCGCCGGATTCCACCAGCTGCTTTATCTTTTGAACGGCTGGGGTATAGATGAAAGTGTGATCCACCAGAAGAACGCGCCCGACTTTCTCAGCCACTTCAACGATATGTGCAGCTTCTTCCACGGAAGAGGCGAGGGGCTTTTCGACAAGCACATGCTTTCCCGACTCAAGAGCCGCTATGGCAAGATTGGCATGGGAGGAAACTGGCGTTGCAATGGCGATTGCATCGAGGTCCTTGTCGTCAAAGAGCACTTGCGCGTTGGTAACTGGAATGACCCAGGGGTACTGCTCCTGCATTACTGCAAGGCGTTTCGGGTCAAGATCGCAAATATACTTAACGCGCCATCCTCTGGTAGAAGAAAAATTCCTAATGAGGTTGGGGCCCCAATATCCACAGCCTATAACGCCAACGCTTAACTCCTGACGCGCTTCCACAAAGAGTCCTCCGTTTTTTAAACATTAACACTCAATGCAAGGCCTGCAAGGATATCGATGCAACATTTATTCCGCTCGAGCAATGACGACATAGGCTATGTAAAGAGCCCTTTGCGAGAAGTAATAGTTTGGGTTGAGAATCTCTAGCTTCAGATAGACCAAGCGATTGCGAAACCCTTCCGGCACTGGCATCCAGAGATAACGCAACTCTTTCCAATGGATGTTGCCTTCAAAAAGGATGCATCGCTGGGAGGCATTAGCTGCATCCACAAGACTAATGCGCACACGCGGCCACTCCTCTTCAACTGAACGAGCTCGGCAGACGAGACCAATTTGCTGAGCCTCCGAGGGAAGAGTAAAAGTGGTTGTTTCATTGTTGGGGCGCGTACAAATAGCCCGTTTGTCATAGACGTGGGTTGTGCGCGAAAACGCGTCCGCCTCAAGGCGCATGAGTTCTCGCGGTTGACTCGTGCGTGGAACATCATCGAAGCCGGGGAAATAAACGCTGCCTTGGTTTATCAAGTAAGGTTTCGTGTTTGTGGTCTCACGGTGGCGACGGATGATCCTCGGAGTTGGACTGGTCGCCAGAGACGACAGCGGCACTTTTATCGGTTGCGCTGCTAACACTGGAGAGTTCGTAGGCGTTGGGCGTTGGGCATCTTGCCCCAAGGCCGGCGACTGTTGTTTGCCCCGGCAGCCATTACCCACAATCATGAGAGTAGCGAAAACAAAAATTGTGAGGGTCGCGATTTGTCTCATTGGCGCGGCACCAATTTTAGGGTGGGATCGCCCAACAGCGTGAACGTTTGGACGTCAACGTAGGAGTCATCGAGGGGACGCTGGGCATTCTTCGTTTGCTGATAAACATCGCCCAGTCGTAGGTGGGCCTCGCTGCAATAGTTCTGAAGTAAGCGGGCGTTGAATGCGTGGTCCTCGTAAACAGAGCTTTTCCATGGAGACCCGATCACCGCAATTGCGCCAGCGCGGGGCTGGAGCAGGAATGCTTCGCCAATGCTATATTCAGCATCAAACGCCGTAGTGTAACAGCTCGAAGCTATGATGATTGGGTAGTGGAGAGCATTCTTGAGTTGGGCGACGTCGGTGGGGGTGAAAAGGTCCTTTTGCTGAGAATAGTCGACAGGGCCGACGCGCCACACGAAAGCGCCGCCATGGCCAATGTAATAGAGAAGCTGGATCCCCGAATCGATGGCCTCGCGCAGGCGCTGTACCTCGCGGGTGGCAACCGCAGTTTCAGGAAAGAGCAGTGTTACTGTTGTAAAACAGTCGCGGAAGCTCCGCTGAACTTCTGCAGCCATGTCTTGGAAACGGGCTTCGACGCTGGAGATGACAAGCATGCCGTCGGAGCGCGACGCCCCAAATGTTTCGTACTCGATGAGCTTGCGAACATATTCAAAAGCTTGACTGACGTTAGCTGCGGGAATTCTACCTGTCGCAAGGTCTGGGGTATTAGCACTCTTAAAGCTTGCGTACCAGTTGTCGTCCACGTAGCCACCGGTGCGCAAGGTGCCTGGACTCTCAATCCAATGGATCGGCAGGCCGACGCGTGGCGGATCTGTTCTGTCGAAATTCTCTGCAAGTCCTAGGCGATAATCCTGGGTGGAATCCCCGAACAAAACTAGGTAGCGAAGCGAGGGGCACCGCGCGGCCGCAAATCGAATGAACCGTTTCAGCGCGATGTCGCTGTTAAAGCCGTCGTTGAGAACATCGAAAACGTCACTTGCATCAATTGCTGCGGAGGGGGGCCCAGTTGTCTCGCGATACCGGGTGTAAACTCCAACGGCTTCAACCAACTCTGGATCATAGAGCACCAGAGATTCGAGTCCGGTAGTCAAAGCTTCCGCAAGCCGAGGACGGCGTTTATACTCCAAAGATTCAACAGAGAGTATCCCGTTTTCGGAGACAAGACAGAAGGTTGTCTCTCGGTCGAATGCACGGACAACTATCTCGTTTGCCGAGGCGGCCTCGTAAGCGACGGCCTGGCTTGGGCAGAACACACGGCTTCCCCGTACCACATTCCGAACCGCAAAAGTGTAGGGCGGTTTCGACGGCGTGCATAGGTTACTATTGAACACAAACCAGTTTCGCTTCCCAGCGTCGAGTTTGCGTGGATAGTAAGCTCGGATCCAGTCGAAGGAGATAGAATCGACAACGTTTTGTCGGTCTGGTGGGGTCTTGAAAATAATTCTCTGGCGGAACCGGATGAGGTTAGCCGGCAACGACGTCTCGTAATCATAGTAGCCGCGGTGGTCAAACTCAAAGGTACCGAGTCCATAACGGGGGCTCTCTGGCTCTTCATCGTCGCCATACTGGATTTCAAACTTGTGCGCAGGATGCAAATTGGGAACGTCGGAGTACCCGAAAAGGCGGAAGACAAGTCTGACGTGACTGGCGTGTCGCCTGTCGAAATCTGGAAAATCAATTCGTATGGGGAAAATACGGGGATCTCCCGCGGTAACATGGCACCAATAGAAGTTATCGGTAATTCCCCGCGGTAGGCGCGACTCGCGGTAATAATTATCTTCTTCCAGATGAAGGATTTCCCAAAAGCTCAGGTCATCAGAGGGAATTGAAGCACTAGCCAGTTTCTCAACTTTATAGCGAAGAGGTCTGTCATCAGCCCAGCTTAAGAAGTAGATATTGTAATAGTTGTCGGGCTTGAAGCTAGAGAAGGTTCCGCGGGCATAATCGCCGACAAATTCAATGTAGTCTTCGTCGGCAATATGAGCAGTATTCTTTAGATGCACCATGAGGGGAACAACGGCACCCTCGTTTCGAAGGGCTAGACGCTGAGGATTAACGGTTTGAGGCATCCCCGCCGCGAAGAGGTCACGGAAATAGCATCGATACAAACCAGGAACCGCCACCTGGATGCGAATATACTCATCTCCAAGCGCCCAATGTGCCGTCAGCTCGCTTTCGGTTGGCGTCGTGGCCGAGTCCAATTCGTCGGTGCCCCAACCGCTTGCAACACATAGAACCGTAAGAATCGAAATGAGGATTTTCGTCACTTGATCTGAGCAGGCGAAATAGGACTTCACCAAGCTTCCTCTTTAGTCTTTCGCTGACTTTCCAGTTGGAATTTCCCTATCACCCACGAGCAAAATGATTCTCGTAGACAAAAGGCAATACATGAGTTTCAAAGATGCGAGGGCAAGCGAATGCGTAACGAGTCGAGAGGACGGCAATGATGTTTAAGGATAAAAAGTTCGTTCTCGGGGTGTGCGGTGGAATTGCCGCTTACAAGTCCGCCGAGCTATGCTCGTGGCTAAGGAAAGAGGGAGCGCAAGTGCGCGTCGTTATGACGCAGCATGCCACCGAATTTATAGCCCCCCTGACCTTTGAAACTCTCACACAGTCCCCTGTATACCTCGATCTCTTCGCCCCGCCACGTGCCTATGAGATGGAGCATATTTCCTGGGCTTGTTGGGGGGATGCCTTCGTCATCGCACCGGCGACCGCCAACACCATTGCCAAAATGGCCGCAGGCATTGCCGACGATGCGCTCACGACACTTTATCTCTCGTTTGAGGGACCAGTTGTGGTAGCGCCCGCTATGAACACCAGGATGTGGCAGCATCCAGCCACTAGGGCCAACATCGCCACACTCGAAGTTCGAGGAGTGCATATTATTTCGCCAGAAACGGGTCCGCTCGCCTGTGGCGAGGAAGGTGAAGGGCGCCTAGCTTCCGTACGGACTATCGTTGACAACTTAGCCTACCTACTTTCTCAGACTGTGACGAAGGCCCGAACCCCCCGCGCCCATCCAGAAACAGACGATACAACAAGTTTTCAGCTAGCAGACAGCGATGGCCCACTTTCGGGCAAAACAGTGGTTATTACCTCAGGCCCAACGCACGAGTACATCGACCCAGTGCGGTTCCTCACGAATCCCTCATCCGGGAAAATGGGCTGTGCGCTGGCACGAGCCGCAGCCCAACTTGGCGCCACAGTACACTTGGTGACTGGTCCGGTTAATCCGACAGTCCTCCCGGAGGAGTGCGCGACGATCCATAAGGTGACAACAGCCGAACAAATGCTACTAGCCGTGGAAGCCCTGCGCGATAAGGCGGACGTATTCATATTCGCGGCGGCAGTAAGTGATTTCCGCGTAGACCGACGCATTGAACAGAAAATCAAGCGGACGGGCAACTCTCTGACCCTGGAGCTGGTGGAGAACCCCGATATTGCGCAAGCAATTGGGGCCAAAAAACGTCCCGATCAAGTTAGCGTTGGGTTTGCTGCGGAGACACACGATGTAGAGGCGAACGCGTTGTGCAAGATGTCGCGCAAGCGTTTGGACGCCATAGTGGCGAACGACGTTGCGAATCCACGCATTGGCTTTGAGAGTGATGACAATGAGGTTACAATATACGTACAGAATGGGGATAAGCGGTTTATATCTAGACGACCTAAGGAAGATGTTGCTCGTGCAGTGATGGAAGTCGTTGTTGAGCTCCTCCAGCAAAAACAGCGCAACAAGCAAGTCTGATGCCTTATCTGGATCCCCGATAATGAAACTCCCCACGCATCGGGTTAGCCTGTCCTGTAGACGGTAATCTATTTCGACTCGAAAATGGTTACGTGACCGACGGGAAAAATTCCTGCCTTTGGACCAGGGGAGAAAGTTTGAGATTCGCAGATCACTCCCCTACTGAACGGGCCTGCATCGGCCAATCGTCAGCGTTCGTCAGGCGCGGTGACACCGAGAACTTCGTCGATAGTTGTGACCTGTTGTGCGACTTTGATCAGCCCTGCCCGGCGCAAAGTGATCATCCCTTCCTCAATAGCCATGCGTTTGAGCTGAGTTGTCGAAATGCCCTCGATGATTTTGTCGCGCATGGCGTCGGAAAGTCGCAAAAGTTCGTAGAGGGCTACACGTCCTTTGTAGCCGCTATTGAGGCACTTATCACACCCCGCTCCACGAGCAAATTGAGTCCCATCCTCCAGCCCTAAGGACGCCAGAAGCTCGTGCGGGGGATCATAAGTTTGTTTGCAGCTCTCGCAAATCCGGCGGACGAGACGTTGGGCGACGATGAGATTCACTGAGGCCGTTACCAGAAATGCTTCGACACCCATATTCGTTAGACGGTTAATGGTGCTGGGCGCATCATTAGTGTGAAGGGTTGACAACACGAGGTGTCCGGTGAGAGCGGCTTTGACTGCGATTTCAGCAGTCTCTTTGTCGCGGATTTCGCCGACCATAATAATGTCGGGGTCCTGGCGTAAAAAGCTGCGTAGGCCTTCGGCAAATGTGAGACCTATGTCGGGGTGAACCTGAACTTGGTTAATCCCGTAGAGCTGGTACTCAACCGGATCCTCAATAGTCATGATATTTTTTCGCGGGTCGTTGATTGTGTTGAGTGCAGAATAAAGGGTTGTGGACTTTCCTGATCCAGTAGGTCCTGTCACCAGGATCATGCCCCAGGGGGCACGAATTTCTCGCTCGAAAAGCGCAAGGATGTCGGGATCCATTCCCAAGTCGGTGAGGTTGAGCATGAGGTTGCCCCGGTCGAGGATACGAATGACGACTTTTTCGCCAAATACGACCGGGCAGGTAGAAACACGGAAGTCGATACTTCGTCCGCTGATGGTGATTTTGAAGCGGCCGTCCTGCGGGAGACGGCGCTCTGCAATATCAAGATCACTCATAATTTTAATGCGGGAGACGATCGCATTTTGAAACTTTTTGGGTGGTGCTTTCATTTCGTGGAGCACACCATCCACGCGGTAGCGCAAACGAAGCTCCTTTTCGTACGGCTCGATGTGAATGTCGCTGGCCCGCATGCGGATAGCGTCGTGAATAATAATGTTGACCAGTTGGATGACGGGGGCATCGCTGGCCTCGAGTTCTTCTTCAGCGGTAGCCTCTTCGCCGGCTACGGTCTCCGCGTGTTCGAGGGCTTCGAGAACGGCAGTTTCTTCATCGCTTATTTCTTTTAACATTTCGTCAAGTGCTGACGCGCTCTGGGGATAATAACGTTCGATGGCCTCCCGTATATCGGATTCGAAGGAAATAACAGGAACAATTTTGCAGCTGGTAAGTAGGCGCAATTCGTCGAGAAGGTAAATATTGGAAGGATCGGATAAGGCGACGGTGAGTGTATCACCGGTTTTATCAACGGGCACAATTTGGTACTTTCGCACCAGCTCCTCGGGGATGCTATGGAGGATGGATTGATCGATTTCGTAATGCGAAAGAGTGATGAAGGGGACGTTAAGCTGCTTGCCTATGGCGGCAGCAATTTCCCACTCGTTGGCAAAGCCATTATCAATGAGGATGCTCCCTAAGCTGCCGCCACTCTTTTCCTGAATTTCGAGTGCTTTTTCGAGTTCCTCTTTCGTGATGATGTTATCCCGAACGAGGATTTCAGCGAGTTTACGTTCCATAACACTAGCCATCGTACGGAGCCGCCCTTTACCTCAGTGCGTCGTCGTTCAAAACTATCACAACGCAAAAAGTTTCTTTCATCCCCGACCGTAACGGCAACCCAAAAGCACCTCTTGACGCAAGATTGCTGTAATCCAAAGGTGAAATCATGCAATAATGAGATAGAGTCGTGCTATGATTTTTCAGCGCTGCGATGGAACTACACACTACTATGACCGCCAAGCCGACGTCGATGCTTTAGCGATAGAACTCGACGCTGTGCCGCGGGTTGCACTCGACACGGAAGCTGACAGCTTGCACCATTATCACGAAAAGGTGTGCCTGATTCAGTTATCGTTTTGCGGCAAACACGTCCTTGTTGATCCTCTTGCCCACATTGAGCTTCGGCCGCTCCTGGAGGTGTTAGCCAGTCGGGAACTTGTCGTCCACGGTGCCGACTATGATCTTCGTATGCTGCATCGGTGTTACGGGTTCGTGCCATCAAAGGTTTTCGACACCATGCTGGCAGCTCACCTTCTTGGCTACAAACAGCTCGGCTTAGCATCATTGGCGGAGCGTTTTTGTGGGGTTCATTTAAGCAAACATGGGCAAAAGGCCGATTGGTCTCGGCGTCCCTTGACGGGCGAGCTTATCCAGTATGCTACTAACGACACGAGGCACCTCCTGTGTATCGCAGACCGGCTTGCCGACGAATTACGGCAAAAAGGACGTCTTGCGTGGCACGAAGAGGAATGCCGACGGCTCATCAGCGCAGCTGTTTCGGGAGCAGAGGAATCGCAGACTCGCGATGATTGGCGTGTAAAAGGGTGGCACACATTGCCGGAGGGCCGTGCCCGCGCTATATTGCGCGAGCTATGGCAATGGAGGGAGAAGGAAGCTGAATTGGCTGATGTCCCACCGTTTAAGATTGCGCGCGCCGACGTGTTGGTTGAGTTAGCACGTTGGGCAACCGAGAATAATACGATTGAAGGCTTCCCCAATCTTCCCAAGAATATCCGCGGCAAGCGTCTCGCCCGCATGAAGCAGGTTGTGGCGAACGGTCTTACCCTTCCTAAATCACAGTGGCCCCAACATGAACCCTTGCGCAGTGGCCGCTGCAAAGCCTGTGATAAAACGTTGTTGGCAAAGTTGCGCCGAGTGCGCGACGAAATAGCCGCAAAGCTTGGCTTGGAGCCATCAGTGATTTGTAGTTCAGGAGTTTTGACGACCATAGGTGAGACCAAACCGGAAACATTGACGGAGTTGGGTGAAGTAACGTCCATGAGCCACTGGCAGTTGCAGCTGCTAGGCACGGCTTTTTTGAGTGTATTGGCTGAACATGCGGAAGAAATTTCAAACGCCCCCCTTGCTACCTCCGGCGAATTTGGTTGATTGCGAGCTGGGGCATACCATCAAGTTAGCTCGAGTTCTAACGAATGAAAGGAAGGTGTGTTACGATGCTTACGAAGGAACTCCAAGAGCAAATCATTAAGCAAATTAATATGGAGTTCGTCTCCGCTTACCTTTACCTAGGTCTGGCGGCGGCGTGCGAGTCCTTGAACTATCGGGGCTCTGCGCGATGGATGCGGGCTCAGGCAGAGGAAGAAAAGGGACACGCGATGCGGCTTTTTGAATTCATGGTACAGCGTAATGCTGAAGTAAAGCTTTTGGACATTCCCGCCCCGTCGGTAGCTCCCAAAACTCTTCTCGACGTATTCAAACTTGCGCTCGAGCATGAGCAGAAAGTGACGGCAAGCATTGATAGACTGTACGGCTTGGCTTTTGAGCAGAGATCCTTTTCGACGGCGCATGAGTTAAGCTGGTTTTTGAAAGAACAAATTGAAGAAGAGAAATCGGTGCGCGACATCGTTCGCACTATCGAAATGCTGGGCGACGATCCTGCGGCACTGCTTGACCTTGATGGGGAACTCGGCGAACGGAAAGAAGAAGAGGAGGAAGGCGACGAGGAAGAGTGACCTGAAACTGCCACCCTGTTCATGAACGTTGCACAACAGAGATGTGTGTGGCTTGGCCTGTAAGAAAGCCAGGCCACGTGCACTTTTTAGCACAGCTTAACAGTGTTGAATTCACGATACTCGTTTGCAAGAAGTCGCGAAAATGGACAAGATCGTCACCATTCATAGTCTTCTGGCTGAAGCCGTCGAACGCCGTGCGAGCGATCTCCACTTAACACAAAATGCACCGCCGATCCTCCGTGTCGACGGTGAACTAGAGGTTCTAGACCTGCCTCCGCTTACGGCCGCTGACACGCAACGCATGATTTATGGGCTGCTCAACGATACCCAAAAAGCAAAGTTTGAGGAAAAATGGGAACTCGACCTGAGCATTGAAGTGGTGAATTTGGGGCGTTTTCGCGTGAATGTGCACAAACAGCGTGGAGCCGTAGAGGCAGCATTTCGCGTAGTTCAAGATCAAATCCGCTCCTTGCGCCAACTTGGTCTGCCGCCGGTAACAGAGGAGATTGCACGGCGTTCGAGCGGGCTTGTGTTAGTGACGGGCCCTACTGGCAGCGGGAAAACGACAACCCTGGCGGCAATGATCAATCAGATTAATAACGAGCAGCACCGCATGATTATATGCGTGGAAGACCCCATCGAGTACATCCATCGTAACCGCAAATCCATCATCAAGCAACGTGAGGTTTCTAGCGATACGAAGTCGTTCGGCGATGCCTTGCGCCATGTGTTACGGCAGGACCCTGACGTCGTCGTCATCGGCGAGATGCGCGACCTTGAAACAATTTCTACCGCGCTGACGGCTGCAGAAACCGGCCATCTCGTGCTAGCCACGTTACATACACCGGACGCGGTGCAAACAGTAGACCGTATTATCGACGTTTTCCCGCCCCATCAGCAACAGCAGGTGCGGATTCAGCTGGCTGCTACCTTGCAGGCGATCATTGCCCAGCAGCTCATCCCAATTCCTGGCGGGCGCGGTCGTGTTGTGTCATGCGAAATCCTCATGGCAACGGTGGCCGTTCGCAACGTGATCCGCAATGCGAAAACCGAGCAGCTTTACACCTTGATGCAAACAAGTACAGAACTTGGAATGGTAACGATGGACAAGTCGCTGAAAATGCTGTACGAGCAAGGCCTTATAAGCTTCGACGAAGCTATCAGACGATGCCGTTTCCCAGAAGCGTTTGCTAGCATTTAGTGGGAATCGTAGCGAACGCCAAGTCCACGCTTCTCTAGCCACAGCCAATAGAAAACGCTGTTGAAACCAAATAGCACGTCGCTGCTCATAAGGGAAAACTGCTAGGGACATGGTATGGGGTCCGAGTGGAAAAAAACAAACGAAGAGATCGTGGCGGATCTGCAGACGATTTTAGGCAAGGACCAAGTTCTTCATAAACGAATCGATCTAGAGGCAAGGGCAGGGGATGCGAGCATTTATCGGTTAGTTCCCCGTGTAGTCGTACTGCCGCGCAATGAGGATGATGTTGCGGCGATTCTGCAATATTGCCGCCAACATCAGCTGTACTTAACATTTCGCGCCGCTGGCACTTCGCTTTCCGGCCAAGCGGTGACGGACGGGATTCTTGTCGATGTCGCCACGCATTGGCGTGGGATTCGGATCCTTGAGGATGGCAGGAAGGTCGCTGTCCAGCCGGGGGTGATCGGTGCGCGTGTCAATGAGATGCTTGCCCCCTACAATCGCAAGATTGGGCCCGATCCTGCGTCAATCAATGCTTGCATGGTCGGCGGCATTGCAGCAAACAATGCTTCGGGGATGTGCTGCGATGTGGCGGGAAACAGTTACCACACAATGGCTAGTATGCGGCTCATGTTGGCAGACGGCTATGTACTCGACACGACCGAGCCGGATGCCGATGAGAAGTTTCGCGTGGGTCGTCCCGAGATTTATGAGGGATTGCAAAGCATTCGCAGAGACATCTTGAGCAAGCCTGAGCTTGCAGAGCGCATTTGCCAGAAATTCACAATTAAAAACACGTGTGGTTATAGTCTGAATGCCTTTGTTGATTTTGAAAAGCCAGCAGATATTCTGGCCCACCTGCTCATTGGCAGCGAGGGGACGCTGGGGTTCATTTCAGAAATCACCTACCACACGGTTCCCGAGCACGCGAAGAAAGCGACTGCGCTCGTCTTCTTCCAAGAATTCGTTGATGCCCACCGTAGTGTGAAACCACTCGCCGATGTTGGTGCTGCTGTGGTGGAAATTATGGACAGCGCGGCCATGCGGTCGGTTGAGCATGAAATGGAGTATGGTTTTGAAGTCCTCCCGCAAATGGGGGCTCTCCTCGTAGAGTTTCAGGCTCCAAGCGAAGAGGAGTTGAGTGCTCAGGTTGCTCAGGCAGAGAGAATTTTATCGGATTTTCCCTTGCTACGACCGTTGCAGTTCACGCGTGACGCAACCCAGCGCGAGCGCTACTGGCACATGCGCAAGGGGCTGTTCCCCAGCGTCGGCGCTATGCGTAAAAGCGGCACAGCTGTGATCATTGAGGACGTATGCGTGCGGCCAGAGCAGCTCGCAGAGTGTGCACTCGATCTCCAACGTATCTTTGCGAAACATAGCTTTCCGGACACTATCATTTTCGGGCATGCAAAAGCCGGAAACCTCCATTTTGTCATTTGCACAGACTTCGCGGATGCCACTCAGCGGGAGAACTACGCCCGGCTTATGGACGACGTCGTTGAGCTCATCGTGCATAAATACGACGGATCGCTGAAGGGCGAACATGGAACCGGACGTAATGTCGCCCCATTCGTCGAGACGGAGTGGGGATCTGACCTTTATGCTATCATGTGGAGAGTCAAACGTCTACTTGATCCAGAGGGCGTGCTGAACCCTGGAGTTGTTTTGAATGAGGATAAGCAGGTTCATTTGAAAGCATTGAAAACAATGCCAGCCGTTTCTCCAACAGTGGACAAATGTATCGAGTGCGGCTATTGCGAATCGAAGTGTCCCTCACGTTATTTAACGCTCACCCCCCGGCAACGCATCGCACTTCTGCGCCAAGTCCGCTGGCTGAAAGAAAATGGTGAGAAATCAGAGGGTGTTAACTTGGCGCAGGAACTTGAGCAAGCGTACGATTATCATGGCTTAGCAACGTGCGCTACAGATGGACTTTGTGCAACAGCTTGCCCTGTAAGCATTGATACGGGCGAGCTTGTTAAACAGCTCCGGGCCCTCAAACACGGTTTCCTAGAGCGGACTGCTGCGCAATGGATAGCGTCGCATTTCCGCGCTGCAACCTACGGAGTCAGGTTCTCGCTCGCAGCGGCTAAAATTGGCGGAAGCACAACGGAACGCCTGACACGCATGTTTGCACACCTACTGCACCGCTGGACCCGCGGCGCACTTCCCGACCTTCCCGATCAAATCCCGCTCCCCTCACCGGCGAAGCGCGTGAGGTCTACGCCAGCAGCGGGTGAGGCTGCCCAATCCCTCGTCTACCTCCCAAGCTGTCTTACTCGCACCATGGGTTTTCTTCCTGGCGAACAGGCATCCGTGGGCCTTGCCGAGGCCACCATGGCTGTGTTGCGCGCATGCGGGTATGAGCCGTTTATCCCGCGGGGTATGGCCCATTACTGTTGCGGCCAACCCTTTATTAGTAAGGGCTTCCCGCACGTCGCAAAAGAAATGGCGGAAAGGATGGTGGATTTTTTGTGGGACGTCAGTGTGGGGGGAACATATCCGATTGTTTGCGATACGTCGCCCTGTTCCGGCACTATTGCGTTAACGTACGGCAAGCTGCTGGAGGGGGATTATTATCGTAGATGGCGGTCGCTGCGGATATACGACTTTCCGGTTTTCATGGCAGAATGCGTCTTGCCCAGCCGCACCAGCTGGCCAAGGGTTAGAGGCACCGCGATCGTTCATCCGACGTGTACCCTTATCAAACTAGGCGGCGTTGCAGCACTCCGAACAGTGGCGGAGACATTTTGCGAACGTGTTTATCTTCCATTGGATGCTGGGTGTTGCGGATTCGCGGGTGACAGAGGCTTTCTGGTGCCAGAGCTAACCGCCTCTGCCACCCTGCTAGAATCACAAGAAATTCGGAATGTTGAGGGAAAGGTTCCAGGCCCTGTCCGCTATTACTCGACGAGCAGAACGTGTGAAATAGGCATGTCTGCCGCCACACAGCGGGTCTACCAATCGCTGGTATATCTTTGCTACGAAGCCTTGTGTAATCAAACTGGCTGATAAGTTAGTTAGGCGGCACAGGTACTGGAGGGCTACTGTTATGGCGGCCCGTAAATGACTCTTTCGTGGGAGTCCAAACGAATGTCACTCCGTAGGGTGATTGTTGCGGTGCTTGTCCTTTGTGCACTGGCAGCGATCGCGTTGCTTTCGTTGCAAAGGCGGAAAACCGAGCCGCAACCGGGAGCGTCGTCAGCCAGAATCGTTTTTGAACGCACAGCGGCAGGAGAGATTGCGGGTGAATTGCCCCCGACTCCTCTTATGGAAACTCCATCCATTTCCAGAAAAGAAGCTGAGCAAATTAGGGACGAGCTCGCCAAAGACAAAACCGAACTCCTGTCGGTGATCGAGAAAACAAAGAAAGACATTGCAGATGAGATTCAACAGCTGGCCAAGAGCGAGATCGCAACGGCAGGGTTAAATGTACCAGGGGAGGGGCAGGTTGTGCGAGAAATTGATCTAAGTGGGTACCCTGAGAGTACAGTGGAGGCTGTGATGGCCCGCTATGGGATGCGGATGGAACGGCGGTACGTTAATCAATTTACACCTAATACGTTCGTCAGCACGGCGCGAGTTGCCGGGGGCAAAATTTTTTACTCGTCTGGTTCAAGCGCTCCAGGAATTTATGACGTGTTTGAACTGACGCCACGTGCTTTGGCAAAAATGAGCACGCTGGAAGAGGAGGAGCTTCGCAAACGAGGGTTAGATCCTACACGCTGCCTAACCTCCCGCGTCGTATTTGGTATTGTGCCGCTCTCATCTGGCGAGTACGATCTTGGTGTCATCAAACTGGAAGCAACGCCGCTGCCTTAACGTAATCCTTTGGCCATCGCTGCAAGTCGAACACATTCAATGCGCGTAGGGATGTGTCTCCCCAGGACTAATGAGTTCTCTGGCCGATTGAGATACCTTTTGAGACAAGGGGGGGTCGCGCGACGGACAACACCGACTCTGACCTTATGCCTGATCAGGCTATTAGGTCTATTTAGGCAACGTCGGAGATCACCAAAGGGTTTTTGTTAATTAAATTACTAGTCATCAATCATATAATATATAAAATGATTGTGCTTGTAGAGTTTATTTTTGCATTCGCTTAAGAAGCTACAGGGCAGGCTGAACCAGCGATAAAAGACCATGGATCGGCGCTGACTGGTACCGTTTTCGTACTATTCTTGCAGCTTCAGATCATGCTTGTTAGCCGTGAGGTTTACCAGAGCTAGCGAATAGTGAAAATGCGTTTGATTTTTCCTTCAGGTTTCAGTTCAATCAACGAGGAGGCGAGACATGAACAAAACCTTGAACATATTATTATGCGCACTGGCGGTTACTGTCTCTACAGCTCTGACTAACATTGCCGTCGGTGTCCCGGCGTTTCCTCAACCGGTTGTAGCCACACAGCCTGATGGCACAACATTCAGCATGCGGTTATGCGGCGATGAGTACTTGTCGTGGCACGAGACTGTGGACGGCTATGCAATCGTTAAGGATAAGGATGGTTTTTGGAAGTACGGGCGCATGTCGGCTCGAGTGTCGGGAATCGAGCCAGTTTCGAATGGGGTTGTCGGCAAAGTTGACCCTGTGAAACTGAGAATCCCGAAACACGACGGAGTGCCCAAAGAACTTTTGCGACAGCAGCTTCAGCAACGGAATGCCCCTGGAAGTGCTCTCATCCAACGGGCCCAAAACTCCTCAGCGAGTCTGAAGGTAGGAACCCCAGAGCCAACCTTCGCGCCGGGGGTACCAACGACAAGTAGCCCAATCAAGATTCCCGTTTCTGGGTCGACGACGGTGAAGAATGTTGTTATCCTTGCCTGCTTTTCTGATCACTGGGATAGCGTCAATAGCCGAGTCCTGCCGACATTTGGGCGGATCAACCCGGCAGAGTACACTAATCTTTTCAATGAAGTAGGGCACACTAATGATGGCGCCGTAGGCTCAGTCCGCGATTATTACAACGAGGTTTCGTACGGCAAGTTAACGGTAAACAGTGTGGTGTCGAACTGGGTGTTACTGCCTAACAATGAAGCCTATTACGGGGCTAACGTGGGCGGGAAAGACGTTCGGCCGGACGTTATGGCTGCCGACGCGATTGCTGCTGCTGATGCGGCAGGCTTCGATTTTTCGCAGGGCGACTCTGATGGCGACGGCTGGGTGG
>JANZZJ010000097.1 GCA_026419455.1 Candidatus Sumerlaeaceae bacterium
AGATGTGTATAAGAGACAGGCATATCGAAGTGTTTGCCGATGAGACGCGTCCCCTTCTCCAAGGAGCCCGCCTGACAGCATGGGAACTGCGCGAAGCAAATATTTCAGTGACGCTCATTTGCGACAATATGGCAGCTGATGTAATGCGAAAAGGATGGGTAAACGCAGTGTTTGTGGGTACAGATCGAACTGTTCGTAACGGAGACGTCGCCAATAAGATTGGTACCTACAGCTTGGCCGTTTTAGCGAAAGCCCACAACATACCCTTCTATGTAGTCGCCCCACTTTCCTCCATCGACATTTCGTTGAGTTCAGGAGATGAGATTCCCATCGAACAGCGTCCTCCAGAAGAAGTGACACACTTTGCTGGTGTCCAGATCGCACCGACCGGCATCAATGTTTATAACCCTGCTTTTGACGTTACTCCTCACGAATTTGTAACCGCGATAGTAACAGAAAAGGGGATTGTCCGCCCACCCTACGAGCAAACAATCCCCGCGCTATTTAATGATACTCAGTAATTTCGTTCAAAAAGGAATTAACGCAAAAGTGCCACGCTAGTGCGCTATTCCTCTTTCCGGCTGGCGGCTGCAGTATTTGTTGAATGGCAGGGCAGCTATTCCTATGGACCAGTCGTTGGCTTCGCTCGTTGTTCGTTTTTTTCCCGTTCGTCTTCCACTCGAATTTTTCCATTACGATCCTGATCCACGTAAATGGGTCCCGTCCAGGCGAGTGGCCAAACGTCGCCACCAAAATCCGTTGGCGCTGGTGGTACGATTGGCGTCAGCGACTGGCGATTACTGAAGCAAATCAGGTTAGTAAACCCGTCGCCATCCACGTAAATATGTTGTATGTCAGCGTCTTTTTGTTGCCGCACGGGATAACGTAGAACCCTCTTGACCGGCATCACCTGGACGCGCCGCACCATCTTTCCGTTCCAGGTAAGGTCAAAATTGCTCAGTGAGATCCATGATGAAGCCAAAATGTTAATTTTCATGGGCAGCGCGCCGGTCGTGCCCGTATCAACAACGTCACCTGGTTGAGCTGCATAGGTTCGTGCAGCTGGTGAGTAACCCAGTAGTTTGGGCAGGGGACCATTAGTTACGACGACACGCTGATTTAAAATCGAATTTGCGAGGTCCGTCGGCGTGAAAGTATCCAGCGTGTCGTGCACAGTGATCACATAAACACGTGGGCAGCCAATTTCCGTCCCATAAGGCAGCCGACACATTGATGATCCCAACGGAGTTAAAGCTGGCGCTGAATCATAGCTTCGGGTGCGCTTGATGGCGAGGTCGAAGTAACGGTCCAGCACGTCCTGAAACTCGGCCACGATTTTTCCATTGAGTATCTGCAGAGCATGAAAGTCCGGCGGAGGAACTTCGTTCTCATTATACCGCTTGAAGCGGTCATCGAATGGGAATGGAGCTAAGTAACCCGCCAGCGGATGAAGTGGTTGATCAATTTGCACAACCAGTTGGGGAAATTCCTTGCGCAAATCAGCAAGAAAGACGTCGGGCGGAGTTCCTTGGTGCTTTGCCCGGAAAGCGAGAAGCTTTTCTGCGAGGTCGCTGGGGACGGGATAAACGAGGACATTAGCCGTTGCTCCTCGTCCCGAAACAAGGAAGCGCACGCCCGGAATGCACTTTACATACCGTTGGAGACCAAGGCGTTTGATTTCCGCACTAAGATCCGTCACCCGCTCGTAGTCGCCAGTGACTAGTACTGCAACGCCTTCGCACGCAGCCATCACGGCGAGATCTGTCGGGCTAACAAGAGAAACAGCGCTAGCCGTTGTCAGGACTCCAAGATCAGCGCTGAGCATACCAGGCGTTGAAAATGCGCGCGGGAGCGTGACAATCACCTTCTGGGTAGAACCGCGAGTGATTACCACATCTTGCTCAATGGCGTCGTACTCAGGTCCCCTGCTAACGTAGAGGCGGTAGTAGCCCGGTGAAACCGGTAGTGATGCAGCCCCATAGGGCATGTACGCAATGTTTCGTACACCGGCTACACTACCGGGACCGTAGCCCCAATCCACCGGCTCTGTGCCAGGCTTAGCCAGTAACACAAGGCGAGAGGGTAGAGGAGCCGATGTTGCCGCTTCTGGATCGCTCACAGCAACTTCCAGTCGGGATTCTTTCGAAAGAGCCAGTCCCACATACTGATCTGTGCTTTTTTGGAACACAGAAACTTTTTGGGGCTGAGAAACAAGTTCGCGTCCCACTTTCGTCGCCGTCACAAGGTAATTGCCGTAGGGAACTCTGGCCACAAACGTTCCATCGGCTTTCGTCAAAGTGCGTGTAAAAGCATATGGAGCATTACCCGCTTGCCAGCTCGGTCCACCCGAAAGCCGGACCTCAGCGTAGGGTATGGGTTTTTGGCTTCCCTCCTCGAACACAAGCCCAGCGATTACTCCTAACGGGATGCCCTTTAATCGATAAATCTGCTCACTGACACGTGATAGGTTGCGGTCGCCAACGACGACAAATCGAACAAACTCATAACTTTTCCCCGGCGGTAACACTACTGGCTTTTGCGGAACCGACTCTTCGCGCGGGAGAGCTATCCCTTGCTTCGCGAGTGTGGCGCTAACAGCTGGAGTTGACGAAACTAATTCATTCCGCTTGCTCCCGCCACCTGGAAATTCAAGTGGTAGATCCTCGTCGGTGGAGGACAAGAGCTTCATAGAAGCGAGCTCAACGCTGCCTGTCCTGCCAGCGGGCGAGAGCATGACGCGAGGTGAGTAATTCGTTTCGGCTGGAATGGGCGTGAATTTGGGTTTGCTTTCAGTAGGAACGTAGTGAGTCTCCGTGCGGGGGGGAGCTGCAGACGGTGCCACCATAGGAGCGATAACGGTTTGAGGCACGGGGGCTGCCTCAACCCCGGCAGCAGAAGTAGGAGACATGTTCTTAGCACCACTCGACAAGCTCGGCGAAGGCAAAATTCCCTGTTTGCTGGTTGGTGCGTCGAAAGCCTGAACAACTGTATAGCGCCCTGCCGACAGATTTGTGACTAACTTGTTGCCCGGCAAACATACGCCAGCAGAAAAATCATCGATAAATGCCCCCACCCACTGAGCTTTTGTCTGAGCACCGTTACCCAGCCCATAACCCTCGACAAACGATTTGGCTTCTCCCCAGTCAATGTAATCGCCAGGAAAGAGTTCAACAGGCGAAGTGCTCTCGTTAGTAAATTGTGTCCGCAATACTAGGTAAGGTAAGTCGCGCGCGAGCTCATAGGTGTGAGTGACTTTCACTGGAAGATCAACAGGTCTCGATACCGGCGCCTCAGCTTCGTCGTCAGTGTGAGGTGGCGTCTCAGTCCGGATGGCGACAAGTTTGCCACTCAAGACGAGACGCGCTGTGGTTTGCTTATCTACGAGGAAAGAAACAACACGCTCAATCTTGATGCGGGTGGTCGTGGTCTCCACATCGGGAAGCGGTTCATAGTAATTCAGGTAATCTGCACGAGACTTCTGGTTGCTCAGGTCTATAAGGGCCCCTGCGGGCGGCATGGAGGGAAGCGAAGGATCTGGTCTTCTCACCACAGCCCGCACCAGATCGTTCTCGAGGACTAGGTCGCCTAAAAAGCCGTCGGCTAGTAGTCCCGGCGCCAATTGAGAAACGTCGCGTATCTCGTAGGCCTTGATCGTTCCGCGCAAAGGCGACATAGGTTCTTCTTCGTTCAGCTGGACAACCGGTCCCGTCGTTACCTCTGCGCGCTGAGCAGGGACTGTAGGTGAGGGCACGGAAAATTGCGGGGGAGTTGGACTCGCACTGCCTTCCTTTGGGGATTGTGTTTGGGGACCTTGGCAGCTTGCCAAGAAACTGATAATCAAAATCGAACAAAAAATGGTTAAAATGATTTTCCTACCTAGCATCGAATCGCAGTCTCCCATTGATTTTGCGTGCACCACGTAACGTTTCATTGTTCTTACGCACCGTGTGTCGGAAATGTTTGGAGAGCCGCCCACCTTGTCAAGCTCCCTACCATGGGCTACCGAACACTAGTATAGACTTTCGGGATTGGCGCTAACGCGTGTGTTCCATTCGCCGGATCCCGAAGCACTAACCAAAGCGTCGAGGGCGAATCCGCCAAATCGGTTGCGATAAACCCCCTTGCCATACGCTCCGCAATAACAATCACGTTTCTGCCATCTCCCCAAGGAAGGAGGTTAAGTGAAACCGATGGACGAACGAAGGTTGTGCCAGATCGTTCAACTGTAGCAACAAGCAGCCCTGTTGGCCACCAAGCAAGTCCGGCTACCTCATGCCCTCCAAAGGGGACGTTGTGCAGCTGAAATACTTCCTCTGAGACAAACTTTAGATCACCCCGTGATGTCTGCGTCTTCCGAAATTTCCACATGCTTGCGCGAGCCACTGTCGTCGCAGGTTCTCGAGCTGCAACCCAAAAGGTTTGTCTGTCAGGAGAAATAGCAAAACCAGTAATGAGCAGAGTGTGCCAAATTGTCCCATCCGGATTAACTAACGGTATGCGAGTTGGGCTGACGGAGCTCAAGCGGTAGCCACCCTTGGCCGTTCCCGTAAGCTCTAGTTCTACAAAACTGTACGGAGGACTTGTGCCTACGATCCCACCAAAAATGCGTTTATCTGCGGTAAGAGAGAAGTGGCTGAGTGGTGTTAGTTCGGATGGTAACGAGAGTTGGGCAATGACTTGCCCGGATTTTTGCTCCCAGAATACTAAAGAAGAGCCATTTTCGGCTATACCCACGAGAATGTCACGCCAGGCGGCGCATTTACCCGACAGAGCGATTGGCGTTCCATCTGAGCCCTCACGAGGTGCTGGCAAGATCGGGACTGTTGCGAGAATTTCGGGTGTGAGCACTTGGGCGTACAGGGTAGTTGAGAGCAACAGTAAGCCGAACAAAGCGGAGAAAATATTTTGCGCCGCCCACCGTTCACTTTTCTCGGCGAGAAGGTTTAATCGTTTTCGCGGCAGAAATATTTCCGATTGACCGGCTCGAGTTGTCACGATTCCTTCGCGATCGAATTCATGCACAATGGCGCTTTCTGGCTTTTAACTTTTTCCATACGGCGGAGCCCAAGGTCATGAAATTAATAGTAGCAATAATCAAGCCATTTAAGCTTGCGGATGTTAAAGAAGCTCTTTCGGAATTGGGACCCATCCGCATGACCGTGAGTGAGGTGAAAGGCTTTGGCCGCCAGCGGGGGCATACCGAATTATATCGCGGAAGTGAATATCGGGTGGATTTTCTTCCAAAAGTTCGCATCGAAATCGCCTGTGAAGATGAAATGGCTGAGAAAATCATGAGCACGATCGAAGAGGCTGCCCGCACTGGCACCATCGGAGACGGGAAAATTTTTCGCATTCCGATTGAGGAAGTGGTGCGAATCCGGACCGGAGAACGTGGAAAGGACGCTTTGTGATGAAAATTACTCCCGAACTCGTGAATCAACACGGTCTCACGCAGGAAGAGTACGAAAAAATCATCCAAATCCTTGGCCGTGAACCAACAATCACCGAACTCGGAATTTTTTCTGTTATGTGGAGCGAACACTGCTCCTACAAAAATTCCAAGCCACTACTGAAAACTTTTCCTACCGATGGTCCCCATATATTGCAAGGGCCGGGCGAAAATGCGGGCATAGTGGATTTTGACGAGCGATATGCTATTGCATTCAAAATCGAATCACACAACCATCCTTCCGCTATTGAGCCGTATCAGGGCGCCGCAACCGGAGTCGGGGGAATCCTTCGTGATATTTTTACTATGGGCGCGCGTCCCATCGCGTTGCTCGACCCCCTCCGTTTTGGAAATCCGAAAAATCCGCGCACGCGTCATCTCGTGGCTGGCGTGGTCGCAGGAATAGCAGATTACGGGAACTCGGTTGGAGTCCCAACTATAGGTGGGGAATGTTATTTCTCAGACTGCTATGAGGGAAATCCGCTCGTCAACGTCATGTGTGTCGGCTTGGTGGAGAAAAAGCGGATTGTGCGGGCGGTCGCTCGTGGGGCAGGTAATCTGGTATTTTATTACGGCAATCCCACGGGACGCGATGGTATTCACGGGGCGACCTTCGCAAGCGCTGAGCTGAGCGAAGAAAGCGAAGAGAAACGGGGGGCCGTGCAGGTTGGCGACCCATTCATGGAGAAAAAAATCCTCGAAGCCACCCTCGAGCTCATTGAGCAAAACGCCGTCGTCGCCTTGCAGGACATGGGAGCCGCAGGGCTCACTTGCAGCAC
>JANZZJ010000146.1 GCA_026419455.1 Candidatus Sumerlaeaceae bacterium
CCTTAGTTCGTTTGATGGCCTCAACCGTCTCCGAAGGAACAAAATAACGTTCTTCATGCATGCGGTGCTTTTCCACTTCCTCGACCTCGACGGGACGAAAGGTTCCCGGACCCACATGCAAAGTTACTCGCGCTAAACCGATGCCCTTGCGCTGGAGCGATTCCAGCAGTTCCTGTGTAAAATGCAAACCAGCTGTCGGTGCTGCGATTGAGCCAGGCTCTCGTGCATACACGGTTTGGTAGCGCTCGGCGTCCTCCGGCAACACAAGTGGTTTTCCATGAAACAACTCGCGGCGGCGCTGAAGAATGTAAGGGGGAAGAGGAATTTCGCCAATTTCGTCCAGCCGTGCCAAGACGTTGGGACAATCGAATTCTACTTCACGTTCCCCCACGTCCATATAGGCGACAATGCGTGCCTTGAGGCGTTTGTTCGCAAAATAGACTTCTTCGCCCGCCTTGAGTTTCCTCGCTGGTTTGCAAATCACTCGCCAACGGTCACAACCTTCCAATGCACTCGTGCGTTCCACCAACAAGAATTCCACAAGACCACCGGTGGCCTCACGTTTACCGCGCAGTCGCGCCCGAATCACTTTGCTATCGTTGATCACGAGAAGGTCGCCCGGGCTTAAATAGTCGCCGATGCACGCAAACACGCTGTGCTCGATGGTTTGTGAGTCGCGGCGAAGAACAAGAAGTCGCGCTTGATCGCGACGGGCAGCCGGAGCTGCCGCTATCAGTTCCTTGGGAAGTTCGTAATCAAAAAGATCAATTTTCATTCTTTTCGCGCCGGAATCTCGACGGTAAAAGTAGTACCTTTTTCAGAAGATTGGACCCGAATTTCTCCGCCTAGGTGCCTAACAATGTCGCGACTAATATACAACCCGAGGCCTGTTCCTTCGCCCTCTCTTTTTGTCGAGTAGAATGGTGCAAAAATCTTGTCCAGTTCCGAAGGAGGAATGCCTCGTCCCGTGTCACTAAATTCGACCACAATCCAGTCCTCACGCAAGCAACTTCGGATCGTCAGAACCCCTCGTCCGTTCATGGCTTGATAAGCGTTGAGAATTATATTGGAAAAGACCTGCACGAGCTGAACAGGCTGGACCAGAATACAGGGCAAGCTTGGCGCTAACGATAATTTGAGTTCAACTTGCCCCCGTTCGTAGTGCACAAGCGCAATACTCGTTTCGATGAGCTGGTTGACGTCGGCATATTCTTCCGCCGCTTCGCCGCGTACGAAGCGTTCGATGTTCGTAGAATGCAGAATTGCGAAAAACAACTGGGTTTGCTCGTACAGCAGCTGCAAGGAATTCCTTAAAGATTCCGGTAGCTGTTCGTTCTCTGCCAGTATATCACCAAGCTCGTTCTTAATATTGAGCACCGGTTTCTTGAGATCGTGCAGTAAGCTGGCACTAAGCTGCCCAGCAAGCGCTAGACGTTCTAGCCTTATGATTTCACGGCGCTTTTCTTCCAACTCGATGGTGGTGCGGGTGATGGCAACAGCCTGCCGCCGGAACTGAGCCACATAAAGGCCAGTAAACCCCAAAAGGAGCAATGTCAGGGACCCTACCGCCAGCTGAACCCCTTGCAACGGACGGCGGTCAATTCGGACGTAAAGGTGTCCAAGCAACCTGCCGCGCGCTACAAGCGGCACCTTCAAAGTATCCGAGGCTGGCCGTTCCGGCGACGGGTAGCGTCCAAGTTCAGCCGCTGTCGTTTCGCCACGCAGAACTTGCAAGGCGGGGTAATAAAAAGGGTACACTACGTCTTCTCGGTCGCGAAATAGCTTCGTGATGGTCATCTCCCGTAGATAAGGATGCTCTGCATACTTGCTGACGAGTTCCTCAAGCGGACCAAAGCGGATGTAAGGATCGGATGGATCACGCAAGAGTGTCTCATTCGAAAGCATGCGCTGGAGGCCCTGAACATTCGCCCGGATGTCGGTTTCGAACTGACGCAACACGTGGACGAGCAATCCCACAACCAGCAATAGAATGATGATGGTCACGGCGTAGAGAGTACGTGGTTGGCGTGGGGGTAAGCGGCTCATAACTCACCGGCCTCCGCCAACACCAAGATCGTTGCTACGAGCGGTGCAAAATCTGCTCGAAGAATCCTCCGCCCCAAACTGGCCAAAGTAGTGTGCTTAGCCAGATAGGCGAGCTCGCGCTCCGAAAAGCCACCCTCAGGGCCGGTTATGATACCCAATTGAGGCCACGTGCTACTCACGGGTAGCTCATGATGTGAGCTTTTCAGGTATCGGGAAAAAATGACCGCGTCGACCCGCTCTGCGAGAGAGACTACCTGTCTCACAGAGTGTTGCATCCATTCGACTACATCGTCTGTCGAAGACCTAGCTGAAATTCTAGGAACACTTGAACGCTCACACTGCTTGCAAGCCTCGATAGCGATGCGGCGAAGGCGGAGTATTTTTTTTTCGTCGCCGCGGGCTGTGCAACGCTCCGCTGTAAACACTGCGATTTCGTGGACGCCTAACTCAGTAAGTTTTTGGACGAGATACTCAGTTTTGCTGCTGCGAAGCCAAGGCACAGCAACGATGAGATAGCCACTGAGCTCTGTGAAAGGCGTTAAGACTCGATCCACGCGAACAACAACACTGGGGCGTGTGGCCAGCACAGTAGCTTCAAACTCTTGTCCACCGCCAAAGAGGCGAACTTGCGCACCGACAGGGATCCGCATCACCTTCGCGAGATGGTGTGCTTCCTGCTGCTCGAGCGATAATGTTTCCCCTAGCTTGACGTTGGCTTCGCCTATGTAATATCGCTCCGTCATCCTTCTTGCGAGAACAATGGGAATTGCAAAAGTCCAAAGCCGCAACAGATAAACATGGTCTCATGGACTGCTGCAAACAACATGCCCCGCGTCTCACGAAGTCAGTGTTTTTCCTGTGCATTTCAGTAGGCGGAATTAGTTGCATTAATTTTTTATATTAGTTTATTTATCTCGCTTTTACGGTTCACGGCGTTGATTTCACTGTCCTCTGGCGCGCTGCTCGCCAGTTCGCTTTTGGCGAGCCGGTTTATCAGCAACCGCACGTCCTTATCGGTTCCGATGGATGGGAAGTATTCAAGTACCCTCAATTCCTTGCTGCCCTAACTTCATGGTTAGGAGCATGCCCATTGAGAATTGCGGAACTGATTTGGAAGCTGTTTATGCTAAGCTGCATTCTGTTAATTGGGGGGCTGTCCGCGCGTCATATACTTGCTGCGTCGGATAGGGGAGAGCAATGCTTGCCGTGGCGTCTTTACCGAAGTTTGCACGTTGGTGGGACACTCGCAGCATTGTCTTTTTTCAGTCCGCTATCATGGAGTCTGGAACTGGGCCAGGTTGGTCCTCTCCTTGCCCTCGTCGTTCTCATTGCTTATTTGGCGATCTCCAGTGGTAACGAAAGCAGGGCGTCCGTTGCCACGGCGCTTGGAGCCCTTATAAAAGTGTCCCCGGGGCTGCTCCTGTTTCCGTTTGTCATTCGTAGGCGATGGCATGCCGTGAATGCGTCAGCGGCTGTGCTGATTACCTATATGGCTGCTTTAGCGTTTCTGGTGCGTCTCCGCGATGAACTCACGTATTTCACATCTGTTGCTCCTGAGATTCCCGCCCTCACCCACTACGTATCGCATTCGCTTTTTCAAATCCTTACCAAAGTTGCGCGTGTTGATCCCGATCAGACCCCTGAAGGTTACCGATTATCTCTTGTGGCATTTCAGTCAATCGCTCTGGTTTTGTATCTGGCAATGCTGGGAATGCTTGCGCGCCGCAAGTGCTCACTGGGGCAGCTATGGCTCGTTTCTCTCACCGGCCTGGTGGTCATTTCGCCAGTGGTGGAGGGGCACCATTTTGTGGTTCTCTGGCCAGCATTTCTAGAGTTTTACCGCAATGTCCTTGTGGGAAGGCTGCCGCGCGTTTTTGTGCCGCTCCATGTTTTGGTTTGGCTCCCCATTTTTCTCTCGGCGCCGTTGAACAAGCTTTCCACTGCGGAGACCCTGCGATTTCTGCCCACGACAGCAGCTCTTATTCTCTGGCTGCTTACGAGTATCCTTGCTTATCTAAACCCATGTAACGAGGACAACGACGCAGTCGTACCACCGGCGGCGCTTACAACTGATCGTAGACCTTCACCTTAATATCATTGATCAAACCATCGTTAGTGCCAGTGATGATAGTGATCACGTTGACGTTGCGGACGATACGGAATTTGCTCTCTAGCTGCCGGTTCTTGCTAACGTAGTCATTCCATTTTTGTTCCACCGCCAAAGCGTCAGATGTTTGCGGTAGTAAGAAGGTGTGGATCTCGGCCTTATCGAACTTTTGGGTAACCTCCTCTTTGCGGTATTCAGTGGCTTTGTTCAAAATGCCGGCAATCCCTGATGCCTTTAAGGGCTCCAGCTTTAAGACGTTGTCCTTAGGATCGGACTTTACTTCCGGCTTACCTATCCAACGTGTGGAGGAAGGTGCCGCACGGTCGCCGTCAGCAACGGCGATATTGGGCCATGGACTATTAGGATTAATCGCTCTATATATCTTTTTTCCCACCCGGTATGGCGAATGGAAAATTGGATAATTCGCGAGGCTGTTCCAGTCAAAAATGCCTAACACTTGGACTCCCACGGTGCCAAAGGCCACGGCTACCAAGATTATGGCAATCTTCAGGTAGATGCTCGTCAGAATGGCATGAACTCGTTGTTGTGCGAGTCCGGCGGCTTTTTGGGCCCTGTATTGAGCCTCACTCATTGAGGCCAGCTGCTGGCGTTTTTCTTCCAGCATGGCTACCGTTTCATTGAGCAGCAAATAGCTTTCGTGCCACTCAATTTCCATTTTCTTAATATCGGCGATGTTTTGGCGGTTGAGATGCTTGAGGGAAATCGAACGAGTCACAATATCGAGAACGTTTTGGCCAATGTTCTGGTCGTGGGTTAAAGCATCCATGAAGCTATCATGGAGCATGGCAATTTTACTCTTCAGATCGAGAAACGCTTCTTCCTTATCTGGCGTAAGGTTCTCGCCCTTTTTCGCCATTTCAAAGTACTCATAGAATTCCTGCCAAAGGACGAGAAGCTCCTTTGTGTCAGCGTATTGTCGTTCGACCTCGGGATCTACCATGTCTTATCCCCGTTACGGTTATTTTTGCCGGCCCGACTGCTGCACCAGTTCGAGCATTTTAATCAAGGGTAGAAACATTGAAATGACAATCAAACCAATGATGGAGCCAAGCACAATGATGAGCAATGGTTCAATGAGGCTTGTCAACCCCGAGACGGCAGCGTCAACTTGATCCTCATAGTACTCCGCGATTTTGTGGAGCATGTTTTCCAAAGCACCTGTTCGTTCGCCGACTTCGATCATTCGGGTCACCATGGGTGGAAAGACGCCCGACTCAATGAGCGGCTTCGTGATTCCTTCACCGCTTTGGATGTGGATCCGCGTGCGGTTCACCGCCTCTTCGATAACGACGTTGCCCGACGTCTTAGCTGTAATTTCCAAGGCGCCCAGGATGTTCACGCCGGCTCTCATAAGAGTTCCCAGCGAGCGGCTGAAACGAGCAATCGCTACTTTGAGCAGAAGCGGGCCGAAAATCGGGAGTTTCAGCTTGAGGCTGTCAATCTGGTACCGTCCAGGCTTCGTTTTGCCCCATTGCACCACCACAATGCCAAGACCAATGACGGCAGCCAGCACCACATACCAACGATCACGCACGAAGTTGCTGCAGCCAATGACAAACTTCGTCAGCATGGGCAAATCGCCCCCTAAACCTTCGAAAATCTCCTGAAATACGGGAACGACTTTCCACATGATAAGGGTCATGATGAGGATAGCGAACACTGTCACAGCGGCAGGATACATGGTAGCGGACTTGACCTTGCGGCGGATCGAAGCGGCCTTTTCCATGTAAATCGCCACCTGGTCGAGAATAGCGTCGAGCATACCGCTGGCTTCGCCCGCTTTGACCATGCTCAAGAAGAATTGGTTGAAGACACGCGGGTGTCGTGCCATTGCTTCATAAAGTGATGCTCCGCCCTGCACGTCACGCTCGATTTGCCGCAAAACCAGCCGCAGCGTCAGCTTGTCCACTTGATCGCCCAAAATGTTGAGGACTTCGATGAGGGGCAAACCTGCCCGAATCATCGTGGCAAGTTGGCGGGAAATCAGGACTAGGTCCTCAATCGTCACACGACCTTTTTTCAAGCGCTGTTTACGAGTTGTGGTTCTCGTTTCGCTTGTCGCCGCAGCCAGCTGGATGCTTGTTGGTGTCAGTCCTTGATCTTTAAGGATCTTCACCACCATTCCCTGCGTGGCGGCCTCAGTCTTGCCCGTGACAACCTTACCCTGCGGATTACGGGCCACGTACGTGAATGTTGGCATAAAGTCTACTCCCTCGCCAGCCAGCTAACGAATCTTTACCATCACTATATATGACGATGCCCTACGTTCTGTTTTATTTTCTAGAACAAGGTGGTGCACTGTCGAGACCTTTTATCGTACTCATGACTTCCAACAGAAACTAAAACTGGCGCCAAATTTTTCTTGAACGCAGGATGGTATTTTCAACGAACTGCCCATTCGCAATCTACATCACCCAAAACGCCATAGGTCCGACAGAAGGATAAAACTATGAATTTCGAAGCCCTGATGCTTGGTGCTAAACGAGTTAAGGCGTCTGATATCCATTTAATGGAGGATAGCGCCCCGTTCTTTCGAATTAATGGCGATCTCAAAAAGGTCGAACTCCCTCCGCTCACGCGTAAAGAAATGCAGGAAATTCTACACCGTATGATGCCTCACCACCTCATGCGCGAACTCGAGAGCCAGAGAGGGTGTGACTTTAGTTACCAGTTAGGCAATGAAATTCGGTTTCGGTGTGTGGCATTTTATTCCACCGGGAAACTCGGCATTGTCATGCGCCTCATTCCCCTTACCGTTCCTAAGATTGAAGAGCTGCAGTTGCCAGAGGTACTCAAAACTATTGCCCGCAACCCACGGGGAATGGTGCTTCTCACTGGCATGACGGGTTCGGGAAAGTCCACAACGCTTGCCGCTATGCTTGACTACGTCAATGACATTGAAGCGGCCCGTATTATCACCATTGAGGACCCAATCGAGTACGTTTATCAGAACAAGAAGTCCGTCATCAGCCAACGTGAGATTGGAAAAGATATTCCGGACTTCAACGTCGGTCTGCGCCAGGCCATGCGCATGGACCCAGATATTATTCTCGTCGGAGAAATGCGCGATGCCGAGACCATTCGGGTAGCTATCAAGGCGGCTGAAACGGGACATCTCGTTTTCTCGACTCTTCACACGACTAGCGCCGTTCATACCGTTCAGCGTATCATCGGATACTTTCCCGAAAACGAACACGACCTCCTGCGCGAACAACTTTCTCTAAACTTAAAAGCCTCCATTACTCAGCGACTTGTTAAACGAGCGGACGGAACAGGCCGCATCGCCGCCTTGGAAATTATGGTGGTCAACAGCACAATTTCCAAGCTTATTCGTGAAAACAGAATTCCCGATATATTCTCGGTGATTAAAGGCCGTGACGACGGGATGCAAACCTTCGATCAGGCGCTGGCCGATCTGGTTCGGGCGAACATCATTACTTTCGACGAAGGCGCAGCCTACTGCGAGGACTTCTTCGCTTATAAGCGCTTTGTGGCCGGTATCGTCTCCACGGGCGACAAAGGAGCAATCATTGCTTAACTTTTGGCAAGCGCAGCTGCTCGTCCCATTTCTGCCAAAAGCCGATCGCCGAGAGAGCGAATTCCGTTTTGCGCCGAGACAGTGCTTTTTGTTGACTTGAAACCGTGTTGCTCAGGACTATCCTGCGTCCGATTTGATGCAACCAAGGCTCGACCAATGTCGAGCAGCCTTGCGTTCGCACCAAATGGCTACGGTGAAGTTTTTTGGGTCTTGGGACCCTATTCTGAAAGGGAGTTTAGGCACGAATGTTACGTAAGCTTCGCCACGAAAAAGTTATGCGCGGCATCATGATCGCCGTGCTCGCAATCGTGATTCCTTCCTTTGTGGCTTTCTATGGATGGCAAAGTCGTATGGGACGCGGCGGTCTTCCGGAAGGAGTGGCGGCGACCATCAAGTTCGGTTCCTTTGGCGACAAGATGGAGGTGCGTAAGGTCGATATGGCCATAGCGCGTCAGGTGTTTCTCAACAAACTTCAGGGATACGCACGGCTAACCAAGGAAAACTTAGACCCGAAAGCCGTTGAAGAGCTTGCCACACCAAATGCTATCGTGCGCGAAGCTATCAATCTCAAGTTTTTGGAGCACTTTGCTCGCGAAAACGGCATCATCGTGACCGAAGACGAAGTCATGGAAGAGATCAAACGGCAGGTACCCCCCGAACAGCGCGAAATGTTCATCCGATATATTGAACAGCGTACGGGGATGAGTTTCGATGAGTACATCGCCCGCGAACGCTATGCCCGCCTGCTTAATCGGGTTCGTGATCTTTTGGCTGCACGGACACGAGTGTCCGTTTACGATGCTTGGCTGGCTTACAAAGCGAAGAACGAGAAACTGGTCCTCGACTACGTAAAACTGCTGGCAGAAGATTTCGCTAACAAGGCGCAGGTTTCCGAAGACGAACTTAAAGCTTTCTATGAGAAGAATGCATCACGGTTCGAAATCCCGGATCGCGTCGAATACGCGTATTTGCTCGTGCGCAAGGCCGATTTGAAAACGAGTGTCACAGTGACGGACGACGACATCACCAGCTACTACAATGCCCATCTTGATGATTTTCGCACACCACCCAAAGCGAAAGTACGTCAAATATTCCTGGCGCGCCCTCAACCTGATCCTGAGCAGCCCATGTCACCCGAGGAATTGACGTCGCGGACAGCAGAAGTGCGTGCACGCGCCACTGAGATTTTCCAACGCATCGTCAAGGGAGAAGATTTCACGGAATTGGCGGACCGCTACAATGAGCCCGGACCGGTGCCGCCACGGGCTCACGACGAAACGACAACGGCGACCGACGACGAAACGACTGCTGGTGGGAATCTCGGCTTTATTGATCGCAACACTGCCAAGTCGTTCTACGGTGATGCATGGACCTCAGCGGTCTTCAATTTGGCTATCGGAGCTGTGCATCCCCCCGTGGAAACAGCTCGTGGGTTCCACATCCTGAAGGTTGAAGAACGTAAAGAGAGCTCTCTCCAGCCTCTCGATAAGGTTCGCGAACTAGTCCAGCAGCGTGTAGCCGATGAAAAAGTTCTCCCCATATTTGACAAATTTGGTGAAGAGCTGCGCAAGAACAGCCAGAAGTACACTAGTCTTGAGAAATTGGCAGAAGTCACGAGCCTGACCGTTCAGGTCACTCCGCCTGTAGACAAAGGATCATTGTTTTTGCCGGGTATTGGGTTCCTTGGCGATTTCCAGGAAGCCGTCTTCGATCTCCAAAAAGGTGGGCGTTCCGACGTCCTCAGCGATGCGAATCGCCACCTTGTCATCGAGGTCCGTCAAGAGTATCCAGCCCATATTCCACCATTCGAAGAAATCCGCGAGAAGGTAGAGCGTGAGTACCGGCTGGAGAAGGGGCGCGAACTTGCTCGGCAGGAAGCGGAAGCCATCAAGAGTAAAGCGGTCAACCTCGAAGCTCTCAAAGCAGTTGTTGCGGAAAAAGAGACCACTCTCAGTCGAACTGCACCACTGAAGCGTGCAGAGTTACAGCGCGAGATAGGCCCCATTGCCACACTGGACGAGCAACTCGAGCAAGCCAAGACGGGGCAGGTGGAAATGTCCGTAATTGGACCGGAGAAGGAGCCCATGGGTTACGTCGTGTGGCATCTGGCGGAGCGCATCGTGCCTGATCAGGAAGATTTCCGCAAAGAATTGCCTCGCGTAGCGAGAGAAGTTCTGGAGAAAAAACTCGAGACCCTGCTTAATGAATACCTCCGGGATCAGTGGCGCATGTGGCACGCGAACATCAAGATTGACCCAGCCTTCCAATAATTTTTGCCCCCGCACGCAGGGTGCGTGCGGGGGTATTTCATAGTTGCAAAAGAAGCCACGGTAGTACTAATCGAAGTGAAGAACTTATAATGCAAGACTGTCGGCAGTGTGTGGTTGGCGCAGAAGCTACGCGGATGAGGTTAGGAGCATGAGACGTGACTGGGGTGTGGCTGTACTAGCTTTCGTATTTACCACATTTCTCTCTTTCAGTGTATTAGCGCAGCCCGCGACCTTTCCCGGCACGCCGGTCTCCGTAGATGCTCCCGCCGCGACTCAGGAAACTGCTCCCGAGGATATGACAATTCCTGGTAAGCCTGAGATCCAGCCACGTGCTGGTGCGGAGGATGAGGCCAGGGTGAAGCTTTCGCCGCCGAATAGACCTTCCGACAATCGTCCCCCGGTAATCGCGAAAATTGAGATTGTCGGGGCGGGTGCAGAGGAAACGAAAAAAGCTCTCCGTGTCATCCAGAGCAAGCCTGGTGAGCGCCTTGATCCCGACAAACAGCGCGAGGATGTGAAGCGACTTTACGAGCTTGGAATTTTTCAGCCGGATATTCTCGTGGAACTAGACAATGCCGATCAGGGCGTTGTTCTTAAGTACGTGGTGCGACCCAACCCCATTGTGCGAGAGATTGAAATTCGCGGCAATGTGAAGATTCCCACCGACAAACTCCTTGCCCAACTTCCAGTAAAAAAGGGCGAGGTTTACACCGTTCAGGCTCAGAACAAAATTCGCGAGAGTATCCAGCGATACTACGAAGAGAAGGGCTATACCGATGCCATCGTACGCCTCGATGAACGTCCTGCGGCCGATAACGGCGTACGTTTGGAGATCACCGTTGATGAAGGAACGCAAACCAAGATTAAGGATCTTCTCATCCGTGGCAACAAAAACATCAGCAACCTTGCTCTTCAGTTACGCACGACCAACAAAGGCTCGTGGGGGCCCTTCACGCACTACTATAATGAAGCTCGGTTCCAAGAAGATTTGGAAACCATCAAAGCGATTTACGTGAGTCGCGGGTTTCTCGATGTGGAGGTGGGACGCGGCGAATTCATTTATGGGCCTAACCAGTCATGGGTTAGTCCGGTCATCGAAGTGAAAGAAGGTCAGCGCTATCTGGTAGGGCGACTCGATGCTCGCGGCTTCACGCTTTTCACACGCGACGAGATCTTGGCGCCTTTCCGTTCCATGCAACAGCAGTACTACAGCGGAGCCAAATTCTCAGCAGCAGCTCAAAAAATCAAAAACATGTATGGCGACGAAGGCTTCCTGTCGGCAAAAGTGGAACCTGAATTCCACAAAGACACAGAACAAGGAATGGTCCATGTTGATGTCGTTGTCACAGAGGGGCCTCGCATTTACGTTGGGGATGTCAAAGTTGTTGCTCAGAGCTATCCCGATGACGAGTCTATGGGGTGGCTTCGCCGCTGGTATTCGCGATTTACACCGCCCGTCAAAGATGAGGTAATTCAACGAGAGGTTCGCCTAAAACCTGGACAAGTTTACCGGCGCTTTGAAGAGGTCCGCACGCGTGAACGTCTCCGTTCACTGAACGTTTTTGAGGATGTTAAAGTCCACAGCCAGATGACAGCAGACCCCACGGTGCGCGACATGATCATCGAGGTAACCCAGGGCAATACGGGAAGCCTGATTTTTGGTGTCGGATTTGGTGACGTCGAGGGCGGTTTTATCTACGCCAACTATATTGAACGTAATCTGTTTGGAATGGCGCGGGATCTCAGAGTTTCTGGCGCGCTCGGTTCAAAGGTCACCAGTTTCGACATCACTTATCTTGATCGTTACTGGAGAGGGTCCGACACTGCGGCTCAATTCTCGTTGTACCATCGGCGGTATTTGCGCACAGGAGGCTTTCACCAAACGGCCACCGGCGGTACGGCAGAATTCACTCGTCCGCTGACCGACACACTTAAAGAAGCCTGGCGACTGCGCCTCGAATCCCAAAAGTTCAGCTTCGACGACAAAGACGAGCCACGAGAGAAGCTGAACAACTACGTCGCAGCCACTATTCGTTATCGTGTTATCCGTGATGATCGCGACGACTCTTTTTTCCCAACCGACGGCACGTACTGGTACGCGGGGGCTGAAACAGGAGCAGCGGATGGCTTCCTACTAAAACTGGAAGGCCAGTATGCAATCTACAAGCCGGCTTGGGGGGACTGGGTGTGGGCTATGCGCACCCAAGGTGGAATTATGCCTTATGATGCGACCAAAATTGGCTATGCTGATCGTTTCTTCCTGGGCGGCTCGCAGGACATGCGCGGCTTTAAGCTCTGGGGAGCCGGTCCACATGACAGCCGCAACGAAGATATCCCGCTTGGTGGCGCCACAAAAATCCTCGTGCAGAACGAACTTCGCTATCCCTTTACGGAAAATCTCTCTGGTGTGCTCTTTGCTGACTTCGGAATTTTGGGGCGCAAACCATTCGAGCTGACCAAACCGAAGGCTTCAGTGGGAACAGGAATGAGGCTGCGCCTGCCCATTGCCCAGGTTGCGCTGGATCTGGCTGTGCCAGTGATTCGAGATAAGCGCGATCAAACGCAGTTTTTCCACTTTACGTTCACCTCAGCCTTCTAAAAGCTCAAGCCGTGTGATTACGTCATGGTGCCTTAACGAACGTTGACGCACGAGCCGTGTGCACAGGCGAAAGTAAAAAAGCCGTGAAAAGACTCAGGAGAAAAATAATGAAACATGGGGTTATCATTGCGGCCCTGGTGGCTGTGGGCCTTGCAACAACGTTGCCGGCATCCGGCCAGGTGAAGGTAGGCTACGTGGATGTGGACCGGGTGACGCGCAAAGCAAAAGCTGTTAATCAGGCCATGGATAGCGTTCAAAACGACATAGAAGCTCTGCAAAAGCAAATAGATGACAAACGTCAGCAAATCAAGGAGCTGGAAGCAGATGTCCAGCGCAGTGAAGGCGTTATTGCCTCGGGCGAAATCGAAAAGAAACGCAAGGAAATAGCCCGTCTTCGCAACGAACTTGACGATCTTGCCTACCGGGCGGAACGCAAAGCACGCGAACTCGATGCCACAGTCTTTGAACCTCTGATGAAGAGGATCCTTTTTGCCATTCAGGATGTGGCGAAGGAAAACAAGTACGACATCATTCTACGTGGCGAGGCTGTGCTATAC
>JANZZJ010000158.1 GCA_026419455.1 Candidatus Sumerlaeaceae bacterium
GGTCTACCCTACCCGCGGCTTTCGCTGCTTGGCTGCGCCTTGTATGTCTTTTGCGTCATCTCAAACCTGACATTTTGCATACTCTGATTCCTGCCTGTAATGTCCTTGGCGGATTTGCTGGGAAAATTGCAGGAGTGAGAAGTATGATTTGTACGAAATTAGCACTGGGGTATTATCGCGATAAGAGCAAGATACTTGCCCGGCTGGAAAATCTCGTCGACCCGTGGTTTAATCTCATTCATTGCAAAAGCCGTGCAATCATGGAGGATGTATTGCAGCGTGAGCCAGTTCCAGCCACTAAGCTTCGGCTAGTTTACAACGGCATCGACCTCACTCGTTTTGACAACTTACCGCCGCGTGATGTGGTGCGTTCAGAGCTTCGGATACCAGAGAACTGCTTTGTTATTGGAACGGTGGCCAACCTCATTCCCTATAAGGGGCATTCGGAAATCGTAGAAGCTGCAGCTCTTCTGCGGGAGAAGTTCCCCCGTGCACTTTTTCTTTGGGTTGGCCGTGATGATGGAATTGGTCGTCAACTGCACGAGAAGGCCCGGCGGCTTGGAGTCGAGGAAAAAATAAGGTTTATTGGTCCACGTCAGGATGTGCCGCGCGTAATGATGGCCATGGATCTTCTGCTCAGTGCTTCGCATGAGGAAGGATTTTCCAACGTGCTTCTCGAGGGAATGGCGGCGCGGTTGCCCATTGTGGCAACGCGCGTTGGTGGAAATCCCGAGGCAGTGCTTGATAAAGAGACGGGGCTTATTGTTGAGCCCCACGATCCACAGTCCATGGCTAGGGCACTGGAACAAATTTTGGAGGATCCCGAGCAAGCCCGACTTATGGGCATTAAGGGAAGAGAACGTGTCGAACAGCTCTTTTCTTATGAAGCGATGATGCGGGGATTGATGGAACTATACGAAGAGCTCTTGACCAGCAATCCATAGCCCCTCAAACGAATATCCATGGCGCCACCTTGGAGGCGCATCTCAAATTCGCGGGAGGTTGTTTTATGAAAGGTGTTGTTTTGGCAGGGGGCCTTGGGACGAGGCTTTATCCACTTACCAAGATTACTAATAAGCATCTGTTGCCAGTCTACGACCAGCCTATGATTTACTACCCCATTCAACAGCTGGTCAATGCGGGAATACGAGAAATCATGCTTGTGACAGGTGGATCATACGCTGGGCATTTTCTTAATCTCTTGGAAAATGGCGGTGATTTCGGGCTGCGTCGGCTGCATTATGCTTTCCAACGTGGCGAAGGTGGAATTGCGGACGCTCTAAAATTGGCAGAGGATTTTGTGGATGGAGAGCGGTGCGTTGTTATCTTAGGGGATAACATTTTTGAGAACCCTATCGCGCCTGCCGTGGAGAAGTTTCGACAACAAGAAGCAGGTGCCCGCATCCTCTTGAAGGAAGTCCCTGACCCGCACCGCTTTGGCGTGGCAGAGCTTCGAGACGGAAAGGTCGTCGGAATAGAGGAAAAACCGATCCACCCCAAAAGCAACTATGCTGTGACCGGTGTTTACATGTATGACGCGTATGTCTGGGAAGTGGTGAAAACTCTCAAGCCCAGCCGCCGGAACGAATTGGAGATCACGGATGTAAACAACGCCTATATCGCCAGAGGAGCTCTGACCTATGACATCGTTGAAGGGTGGTGGACAGACGCGGGAACTTTCGAGAGCCTTTTGCGCGCAAACATGCTAGTTGCTGCGCAACGGCAATCCTCGTCAGCAAAAGTGTAGTGACGCGCGAGCCCGACGAGCTCCTCTGGTCTAGGCTGCGGGTTGCCCTTCTTCGGTCTGGCTCATCAGCGCCATCATCTTTTCGCGCATTTCTGCCGGGTAATGGCAGCGCTGTAAGGCGATTTCGCCCGTGATGATGCCCCTCTTGTAGAGATTAAGCAGGTAATCATCTAGCGTGATCATTCCTTGTTTGGCACTGGTCTGAATTGTAGAAATAATGCGGTTAACCTTCTTTTCACGGATGAGGTTCGCAACCGCAGGCGTATTGTGCAGAATCTCGTACGCGGCGACGCGCCCTTTGCCGCTTGCCCGCGGAACTAGTGTTTGTGCAATAATGGTTCGCAAGGCGACTGACAACACGGCGCGGATCTGTTCCTGCTGGTTCACAGGAAATGCGTCGATGATACGGTTAACAGTTTCAGAGGCCGAAACTGTGTGAAGTGTGGCGAAGACCAAGTGCCCTGTTTCGGCTGCTGTGATGGCCGCTTCCATCGTTTCCAAGTCGCGCATTTCGCCTACGAGAATGACATCGGGGTCCTGGCGCAGGGCGCCACGGAGTGCGTAGGCAAAACTCGGCGTGTCAACGTGAAGCTCACGGTGAGTAACAATGGCCTTCTTGTGGGGGTGAATGTATTCTAGCGGATCTTCAATCGTAATGATATGGCAGTACCGCTCAGAATTGATGTAGTCGATCATAGTGGCGAGCGTCGTTGTTTTCCCTGAGCCTGTGGGACCAGTCACAAGAACTAAACCGCGGTGCGCATGCAATACTTCGATGATCGAATCACGTGGGAGTCCCAACTGGTCGAATGTGAGAATTTTGGAGGGAATCAGACGCATGACGATTGAAATGTTTCCGCGGGCGCGGAAGACGGCGCAGCGGAACCGGGCCATATCGCTGTAGGCGTAAGCGAAGTCGGCACTTCCGGTTTCTTGAATCATTTGCTGGTAGCGCGGTGGCGTAATTTCACGCATAAGGCGATCAGAGTCCTCTGGCGTGATAATGTGGGGATCGACCACGTCTAGGACTCCATGAAGACGCATGACCGCGGGTTTTCCGACGGAGATGTGTAGGTCTGACGCTTCGCGTTCCACCACGAGTTTGAGCATTTCGTTCATTTCCAGCATGGTTGAAGTTCCTCTCTCGTCACACTG
>JANZZJ010000242.1 GCA_026419455.1 Candidatus Sumerlaeaceae bacterium
AGATGTGTATAAGAGACAGGGGCTAGGCGAAATAACCATTGGCATTGACATAAAACGTTCCAACACGATGGCCTGACGCTGTTATGTTGATGCTAGGCATAGACCTTGGCGGGACGGACATCAAATTCGGGCTAGTGGACAAGAGTGGGCGACTCATTCACAAAACAAAGTACCCTACTCACGCCCACCTTGGTTTCGAAGGAGTCATGCAGCGGGTAGCTGAGTTTGCCCGTGAAGTCATTGCTAGCCATGACGTTGCTGGTATTGGGATGGGGGTTCCGGGTCCAATGAGTTCTGCGCTAGGGATCGTGTACGAAGCTCCCAACCTACCCGGGTGGGAAAACGTTCCTGTGCGCGACCACCTGCAGACACTCATTGGCCTGCCAGTTGTCCTCCACAATGATGCCAATGCGGCAGCCTATGGCGAATTCTGGGCGGGGGCTGGACGAGGATGTTCGAATATGGTGCTGTTTTCACTGGGCACCGGGGTAGGTGGCGGATTAATCCTTAACGGGGAACTTTACAGCGGCCCCGATGACACCGCTGGCGAGCTAGGACACATTCCCATTGATTACAACGGCCCTCCTTGCAACTGCGGGTCGCGTGGCTGCGTCGAAGCGTATGCAAGCGCCACTGCTATCCGCCGCATAGTGCGCGAGGCATTGGCCAAAGGCGTGGAGACGAGCATTCGTATTCCGAAGGGTGAGGAGGAGACGTTCGGAGCACGTTTGGTCTACGAAGCAGCCCTCGCGGGAGACGCGTTTGCCAAGCAGGTCCTTTATGACGTGGGCAAGGCCTTAGGAATTGCCGCTGCGGCAATCATCAACATTCTTAATCCCGAGCGAATTATCTACGCAGGCGCCATGATCGGCGCAGGAGAGTTTATTTTTGCCCCTCTGCGTGAGTATGCGCGCACGCGTTCTTTCCGCAGGCCCGCACAGCGTGCGCAAATTCTTATTGCGGAGCTGGGTGCCGACGCTGGAATCATTGGTGCTGCAGGCTTAGCATTTCAGGCCTTCGGATGTTAGACAAAACTTGAAATCTGTCTCAACGATACACCTAAATGCGCTTTAAAGAATGAAAAGAGATATGAGGCGATTCACGAGCGTACCCCCGCGGGCACGAAAATGTGCGTGGGAGGGTGAAAGCTGTCTATGACTTCGCGTAAACCGCTGACATTTAAAATTGCGACCGAACCGGACGAGTTCGAGCAAATCCACCGACTCAATTATCGAACGTTCGTGGAAGAAATCCCGCAGCATCGCCCCAACGAAGAGGGTCGCCTTGTGGATCGCTTCCACGACGAGAACACATACCTCATTTGCCTGTGTGAAAAGCGAGTCGTGGGGATGCTGGCAGTGCGTGATCGCCGCCCCTTCTCCCTTGATCTCAAACTGCCGAATTTAGACGACTACCTGCCCCCCGCTAAGTCTATGTGCGAGATCCGGCTGCTGGCGGTGGAACCGGAATTTCGCACCGGCCGAGTTTTCCGCGGATTAGCTCTCGAACTAGCCCGTTATGGTTTGCGCAAAGGTTACGATCTTGCCCTGATTAGCGGGACAACGCGACAGATCAATCTGTATCGTCATCTGGGATTTATTCCGTTTGGTCCTCTGGTGGGTACCAGTGGAGCGCAATTCCAACCGATGTACATGACGAAACAGGAGTTCGAAAAAATTACCATGCAGGTTCTGGGGCCGGAAGAAATTTTTCAAGCTGCAGAAGATTTCAACGGTCACGTAGCCAACTTCCTGCCAGGTCCCGTCAATATCCATCCCGATGTCCAAGCCGCTTTTTCCCGGGCACCCGTCTCGCATCGCGGTGAGGAGTTTATGCGGGAATTTCAAGGCGTGAAGCGCCAGTTGTGCCGGCTGGCGAACGCCCAACACGTTGAGATTTTTGTCGGTTCCGGTACGCTGGCCAATGATGTCGTGGGAGCTCAGCTGAAGCTGCTCAACAAGCCGGGCCTCGTGCTTGCCAATGGCGAGTTTGGCTGGCGACTTGCTGATGCTGCCAGCCGATTTGGGCTGGCATTTGAAGTTTACGAAGCTCCTTACGGACAACCTTTCGATTATGAAGCCCTTCGAGCGCGATTAGACCGTAGTCATGGCCTGGGATGGGTGTGGGGGGTTCATTGTGAGACGTCCACCGGGATTCTCAACAACTTGCCGCTGTTGGCGCAGCTGTGCAACGAACGCAGCATTCGGCTGGCCATGGACTGCATTTCGTCCTTTGGCATTGTGCCACTGGATATGAGCGGCCTTTACCTTGCATCAGCGGTAAGTGGGAAAGGGTTGAGTTCGCTTCCAGGACTTTCGATGGTCTTTTACAACCATAAGGTTAGCCCAGCAACCACACTTCCACGCTACCTCGACCTCGGCTATTATGCAAGCAAGCATGGGGTTCCTTTCACTCATTCCTCGAATCTCATTCGGGCTCTGAAAGCTGCGTTGGACAGGTTTGAAGCAAATCCACCTTTCGCGCAGAGGGCTGAAATCTCTGCGTGGGCACGTGCGCGCCTTCGCGACGCAGGCTTGGAAGTTCTCGCGCCCGAGCAACACGCCGCACCTGCAGTGATTACCCTAGTACTGCCGAGAACCTTGTCGTCGTACAAGGTCGGCCGCGAACTTGAAGAAGCCGGCTTCCTGCTCAGCTACATGAGCGAGTATTTGCTGGAACGCAATTGGATACAAATCTGCTTTATGGGTGAATGTAGTCGCGAAAGCCTAGACGAACTGTTAACGATTATCGAGCAGCGATGTTCACCTGAAATGACCCGTGAAACACTCGTGCGGGCTGGCCAGGATTTCTGATCTACAATCCATAATAACAACCGACTGTCGTAGAGGAACATTACTTCGATGGTAACAATGACGTATTCAAATTGGTGGGGGCCTAACGTCCGCATCGGGATTCTGCAGCATCAGCAAGAAATTCGCGTTTCCCTACGCGGACGGTATCGGTTGGTGACTGCCTCAGGCGCCCTTGGCAGCGAGACGCTTCGTTCGGCTGGTGACTTTCGGTTCTCCGTCGAGGAAGGGCGTCCAGCCGTCCTCGCCTACCGGCTTGTCCTAGCCAAGTCGCCGTGCCAACAAACGGCTGAAAAAGTGCCATCGCCTCACTCAGCCCTCGAACCCCTGGAAACATTGCGTCTGGGTTATGAGTTTGGTGACGGTGTTTCAAGCGTGGAGTATTGGAGGTGTTCGCGGCGTTTCGCATCGGAACAGGAAGCGGCTGCCCTGCTTGAAAAATTACCCAAGCGCGAACGAATTTCTGTGATGAGCGAGTGCGTGGAGCCGCCGGCGGGTAAAGTGCTTGTGCACGTCGGCAACGAGACGCTGCCCGCTGGTTCGTGGGTGAGATTTGAGCCGCTTCACCCCGAATCCGATCGTGCCGTCATTCACGACGTCATTGTGGGTGTGAGCTTCCACTGGAAACATTATGAACGCCAGCGTTTCCGCGGCGTGGTGGAGGTGCGCGTGGATAACAAGGGGCTCCTCACCGCGATCAATGAGCTTCCCGCAGAAGCCTATCTCTTTTCCGTGAATTCTTCGGAAATGATGTCGGTGATGCCGGAGGAACTCCTCAAAGCCCAGACCGTCGCAGCACGTAATACCCTATTCTCCACAATGGGCAAACATCATTACGCCGACCCCTTCCACCTATGTGCGGACGACCATTGTCAGTGCTACCGCGGCTCCTCGCGAGAGACGGTTGATTCACGCCGTGTAACAGTTGCCACACTCGGCGAAGTGCTGGTGCACGAAGGAACGATTTGCGATTGCCGTTACTCCAAGATGTGCGGAGGAATCATTGAGAGCTTTGACAGCGTATGGAATGAAGACCATCGCGGTTACTTAATTGCTAAGACCGATGCCGAACCAGGCTCCGACGTAGAACAGTTCTTCCCCGCGAACACGGAAGAGCATGCTGCAGCTCTCATTGCAGCTAAGCCCGACGTTTGGTGCAACACAACAGGTGACGATGTTCCGCCGTACTTGCGTTACTCGGCACCTTATTTCCGGTGGGAGGTGCGGCTGGACCGACGTGAACTTGAACAGCGGCTCTCCAAGCATTTCCGAGAAGACATCGGAGAGCTACTCGCTCTTGAACCGATTTCCCGAGGTGCCTCAGGACGCATTGAGTATTTGCGTGTCATTGGAAGCCGCGGTACATGGACACTCGGCACAGTCGCCAAGCAATATACGATTCGTGAAGTCCTAAGCGCGTCGTTCCTTTACAGCTCCGCCTTTGTCGTGGATTATGAACGTCACGCTGACGGCAGTATCGCCACGGTCATTTTAAGGGGCGCTGGCTGGGGACACGGCGCCGGCATGTGCCAGATTGG
>JANZZJ010000258.1 GCA_026419455.1 Candidatus Sumerlaeaceae bacterium
GTATAAGAGACAGCTTATCGCCTTTGCGAAAGCTCACGGTGCCGACCCCAGCCAAAGCGAGGTCTCCTTCGAGTAAGGGAACAGCTAAAGCGTATCCACCCGAGAGGCGCGAACTCAGCGAAACTGTCGCCTCGCTGTCTAGATCTTTTCCTCGCTCAGTGGTCGAGGTTCCCTCCTCTGCGGTTCCACTGGATGCCCCCATGGCCACCGTATAAAGGGCTGAGTGAGGGAAAAGTGCTCGTAGGAGAGAGAGCGACAATGGGGATGTGAACGAAGCGTAAAGAGGAGCAGAAAGCGGTTCGAGTTTCAGCGTCTCGGGTAATGATTGGTCAAATTCAGGGAGGAGGACGAATTCCGACTTTGGGACAGCGAGTGAGCAAATAGTCTCGTTATGAAATTTTGTTAGGGGCAAGACGTTTAATGCCTGACGCATAGCAACGAATTGCTGAAAAAGTTCCATCCTGCCTGCATTATCGTTGGGGTCTCGGAGTTTGTCAGACGTTACTTCCATGACACGAAGCATGGATTCGATCGGTGTTACCCCTGCGAGAGGTTCTTTGGAATAGGTCCAGCCATAAGCTACCGCACCGATAAGTTTGTCGTTAATAAAAACAGGGCTTCCGCTCATGCCAGCCACAACGCCGATATCCTGAAGAAGCGGATGCGTGAGGCGGCATAAAATCATGTCGTCACCGGGCAAGGCGCGGTGCCTAACTCCGACGACTTCCGCTTCAAAACGCTCCGGCTCCGTGCCTCGGAACACTGTCAGGCCGTAGCCCTTCATGCCAGGTTTTAGATCGGTGGCGCGCATCATCGAGTTTGGATCGAAAAGAACGCTGTGCGTGGTTTCCGCTGAGCCGATGGCGGCAACTGCGAGGATGATCCACACCGTCCACAGGGGGCGGATTGATCGGGCGGCGGGTCGCCGAGTGCCGGAAGCAATTTGTAAAGGGGAAGCTTGCATACTCATGTTTTTCAATTATCCCTTCTCAACTTCAACGAATCGTCGCCATGCTACGGAGGACAATTTAAAAGGCAACTAAACAGAAGAGTGAGAAGATTTTCTCACAGTGCGCTGAGGATGGCACAACCGAATGTGAAGTTCCGTGGGCTCGCAAAAGGGCACTCTTTAAGGTAAGAAGTGAAATGATAAAGATTTTCGTGATAGCTATGATGCGACCGTGCCACGGCTTGCGGATTGCTCATCAGGGGCAAGAACTCATCCGACTGGCTTTAGGAGCGACAAAACATGAAATCTGCTCTTACCGAGGAACTGAGCCCCTATTTAGCAGAAGTCGCCAAGCGCCCAGTGTTGACGCGAGAGAAAGAAACCGAACTGTTTCAGCGCCTCGAACAAGGCGATCGGGATGCAAGACGTCAGATTATCGAAGCAAATTTGCGCTTCGTGATAAAAATTGCGCTCCAGTATGTGGGGCGGGGCATTCCTTTGGCAGATTTGGTGCAGGAAGGCAACTTGGGGCTGATGGAGGTTGTGGACAAATTCGATTACCGGCGCGGTTACCGCTTTTCGACGTATGCCGCTTTTTGGATCCGGCAAGCTATCGAGGTGGCAGTGCGTAAACAGTGTAACATGATCCGTGTCCCCATTCGCAAGAGTCGTCTTCTAGGACACGTCAGCGAGGCTGTCCGGGAGTTTGCGCAGGCCCACGGACGCTCGCCGACGACACGCGAGCTCTCGACAATCCTGGGCGTAGACGAAGAGAAACTGCGACACCTGTTGCAAGTGCGGGAAACTGTCTTATCGCTGGATGCTGAAGATGCCATAGAGGAGGATTCCTCTCAGCTTGTGACTCGGTTGCGTGACGAGCATGCACCAGACCCCGTAGAAATTTGTATGGCACGCGAGCGGCGAGCGTTAGTGGAGGCGGCTCTCGCCACCTTGCCCCCTAGGGAGCAGAAAGTTTTGCGGTTGCGGTTCGGGATCGGAGGCGAAGAGGGGCAGAGCTTGAGGGCAGCAAGTCGTGAACTCGGTTTGAGCCAAGAGGGAGTTCGCCGCATCGAGCAAAAGGCGCTCAATCGTCTGCGGCGCGGACAGGTTGCCCAAATGCTAGCCACTGTTTTGTAGTCTTATCTCAAAGTCACTACTACTCCCGTATTGCCTTCGCGATAGACTCTGAGCTGGGAAGTGGCGGGCTGATCGGCTCTTCCGACAACGTATTCTCCGGGCTCAAGCATAGCTTGAAATCCTCCGGACGCATCAGCTTTTGCAAACGTTTTAGGCCCGAGGAGCCCACGCGGAACAAAATAGATAAGACCATTCCAGGGTTCCCCAGTGGTCAAACGAACGGTCCCCCTTACCTCTACAAGGGGAGCAAAGGTTACAGTAATCGTCGCCTCTCCCCTTTCGGGAACAAGCACTTCCTGCTGTTTCTGGCGCTGAGGAGCGTCGGCGAGAGAGACAATTGCGGTGTATCGGCCTGGTGTCAAATTGCTTAAGAGGGCTTGTCCGTTTTGGTCCGCTTCGGCAAAATGGGTGGGCGCAATTGCGGAAGGATCCTGGGCGTAGAGCGCGATTTTGGCCCCCTGAAGTGGTTTGCCCCCTGAATCACGGACGAGAATCCTTAGGGTTGGGCTTCCCTGTTCAAGGTAATAAACCTGCTGCAGGGACGAGGAATCGCTGGCCGTAGGAATGAGAAGCTCGTTGACGACATGCGTTGTATAACCGTCGGCGGAAATTGTGAGTACGTACACGCTGGGCACAACTTTGTCGAAGACGAAGCGTCCATCCCCATCGCTAGTGGTCTTTAGCGCCAATGTACGAGCAAGGTCAGGATGGGGTAGTTTTTGGGGAACAAGAGAGATTTCAGCCTTTGGAATCGGTTGTTGAGTAGACTTGGATAACACGACCCCCTCGAAGTGCTGGCGGTTGCCCAGGACCACTGTCGCGACGACCTGACCGGCTCGTCCAAGGCTGAAAGGCTCGCTCTCGGCGTAGTCATTTTCGGCCACAACGGCAATCTTGTAGACACCCTGGGGATAGCCCTGAAGGATATGACGGCCGTTTTCGACTTGGACTTGCTCGGCTCCGATAGTGACAAAGCGGCCGGCAAGCTGAGTGGCTTCGTGAGGGTTCTGCGTCTCGTTCTCCGCAGCAACGCGCCGAAGCACGTAAAATGTTGCCGTTCCCGACACACGATCCAGCCCACCGTCCGGGCGGTTTTTGAATACCTGAACTTCACACGATGCGAGGGGCTCAAGAATGAGTTCCACGGAGCGCGTCGTGGGGAAGTCGGTTTGGGTCAGTTCGGCGGGGGCGTAGCCGTCACGTTCTGCACGAAGGAGCTCAATCTGCTCGCCAGTGTGCCATGGGATCGCAAAGAGCCCAGAAGCATCGGTTATTGTCCGACGGTATTCCTTTTGCATCGCTAAATCGGCACCCTTGCCAACAACAGCAGTGACTTCTACTCCACTGAGCGGATTTCTGGCGGGACTCAGGCACACACCTCTCAGCAATCTCGCGCTCGCATTTGACGTACTCGGCGTGGCGGTTACAACACCCCCAGTGAGGAG
>JANZZJ010000263.1 GCA_026419455.1 Candidatus Sumerlaeaceae bacterium
AGAGACAGTGGTTATACAGCTCTGGCGGCGATGATTGTCGGGAAATGGCATCCTCTTGGTGCTGCTGCGGCGTGCTTGATCTTCGGTGGGGCGGAAGCTTTTCAGAACCAGCTCCAAATTGTCCGTCAGGGAGGTGCCACGGCAGCGTCGTGGCTGGCTGTCCTGGCATCGCAAATCCCAACGCAAGCTATTCAAGCGATCCCTTATGTGCTCACGATCGTCGTGATTGCTGGATTTATTGGGAGGGCGACTCCCCCAGCTGCTGATGGCGTCCCATTTGAAAAAGAAACAGAATAGGGAAGTAGCGGCGTGGCATCCGCCACTAGAAGTCTTGCTAACCCCGTAGGGGAGTGTTTGATGAACGTGCAAATCTTGTCGTTGGTGTTCGGAGTAATCCTGTGTGGGGGAGGATGGTTGGCATTATGGCTTGGCACGCGGCTCATTGGAGCCGTGATGGGATTGGGTATGGGGTTTGTATTCGGGTTGGCGTTTTCCATTGCACTGGGGCTAGATGTAGGGGCGCGCAGCCTTGTGGAGCTCGGTTGCTCGGTTATGGGTGCACTCGGAGGGGTCTTTTTCATTCGGGCATTGAATGCTTTCATTCTAGCCCTGATTGGCTTTTTGTTCGGTATACTTTTGGCGCGGCTTGCCATCCAGCTCTACTGTGCTGCCTACGGCATCTCGTATCAACTCACCCCCCAGGTGGCACTAGTGCTTGTGATTATCGGTGCAGGCACTGCAGCGGGTGCCCTCTGGCTGCGCCGCGGTGTTGCCATCCTCATCACCGCTTTCGTGGGCACGTCTTTTCTCACTGCTTCCTTGCCCATTCTTTATCAGTTCCTCCCTTGGTCGTTTTTGGCCATTCTGGTTGGGTCACTCGTTATTCAGAATTTTTTGTCCCAGTTGTTTTCACGTCGCAAAAGCGTGGTGAGCCAGAAGAAGGTTGAATGAGTTTTTGGCTTTGACGTATTTCATGCCGACGCTTCGTGCTCTGTGCCGAAGCGCTGTGGGAGGTGGTCACCCGGCCGCCGCTAAGGACCACAAAGATAGGAGAAATGCCATGCCCAAACACGGTAAGAAGTATCGTGCTGCACTTGAGAAGTACGACCCTAAAAAAGTCTACTCTCTCTCGGAAGCGATTGACGTTCTAAAAAAAATCGCTTTTGCAAAATTTAACGAGACTGTTAACCTTGACCTCAAGCTGGGGGTGGATCCTCGCCACGCCGATCAGCAAGTCCGCGGCACAGTCACTCTGCCTCACGGTACGGGGAAGACAGTGCGTGTTGCTGTCTTTGCGAAGGGTGACAAGGCGGTTGAAGCTGAAGCTGCTGGCGCAGAAATAGTGGGCGCTGAGGATCTTGTTGCGAAGGTCGCGGGTGGCTTCACCGATTTCGACGCCGCCATTGCTACTCCCGACATGATGCGCGAAGTGGGTAAGCTTGGAAAAATTCTTGGTCCGCGCGGGCTTATGCCCAATCCTAAGACCGGAACGGTCACCATGGATGTTGCCAAAGCTGTTCAAGAAATCAAGGCGGGTAAGGTTGAGTTCCGCGTCGATAAGACCGGCAACGTCCACGTGCCGATTGGAAAAATTCAGTTTGGTAACGAGCAGCTACTGGAAAACGCTATCGCCGTGTTGGACGCCATCGCGAAGGCGCGTCCGGCGGCGGCAAAAGGCACTTACATGCGGAGCATTACCCTGAGCTCGACGATGAGTCCAGGCATCAAAGTATCGTATTCGCCCACTGCTGCTGCGGCCAAAGCGTGATTCCGTCGCGACCGGGTTGGCACCTCGGGTCGCGCTGAGAATTAGCTTATCTCCGAAATGTTTTAGGCGGGCACCACTCTTGATCCAGCGCCCGCCTCCTTTCTGTTTGGAGCAGTGTTTACGTTATTTTTGTTGATCCTATTGGGCCGCACGAATGAGCTTGCGAGCAATCAGCTCCTCGGCGATCTGAACCGCGTTCAACGCTGCTCCTTTGCGCAAATTGTCGCTCACAATCCACATCTCGATACCATTGGGAATGGAGATGTCCTCACGAATACGGCCCACGTGAGTTTCATCGCGCCCTTCGGCGTAAATGGGGGTCGGATAATCACAATTCTTGGGGTCGTCCACAACGACCACCCCAGGAGCTTGGGAAAGCAGTTCTCTGACTTCCTGGGCCGTAATTTTTTTATGTGTTTCAATGTTTACGGCTTCGCTGTGTCCGCGCAGCACCGGTACCCGGACCGTCGTAGCTGTTATAGCGATGCTCTGGTCTTCGAGAATCTTTCGAGTCTCATTGACCATTTTCATCTCTTCTTTTGTGTAGCCGTTTTCGAGGAACACGTCAATGTGAGGCAGCACATTGAATGCAATCCGGTGTGGGTAGACCTTGCACTCGACGTCACGCTTGCCCTCTAACAGTTCCCGCGTCTGACGCAGGCACTCTTCAATCGCTTTCTGCCCTGTTCCACTTACCGACTGATAGGTGGCGATAACCAGTCGCTTGATTCCTACCGCTCGATGAATAGGTGCGATCGCTACGACCATCTGAGCTGTAGAGCAGTTCGGATTCGCAATGATCCCATTGTGCTTATCAAGCGCGTGGGCGTTGACCTCGGGGACGACAAGAGGAATTTCGGGTTCCATGCGAAAAGCGCTTGTATTATCCACAACGACGGCACCAGCCTTCACAGCGTGAGGTACAAACTCCCGGGAAACAGAAGCTCCTGCCGATGCCAAAACAATATCTACACCCTGAAAACTCTCAGGAGTGAGCTTCTCGACAGGAATGAGTCGGCCACGAAAAGGAAACTTTTTCCCCACGGAACGCTCGCTAGCCAAAAGTTTTAAAGAAGTGCACGGAAAGTGGCGCATTTCGAGCGTTCGCAGCATTTCCTGTCCTACTGCACCGGTGGCACCCATGATCGCGACGGTGAGTTGCATACGTCCCAACCTCTCATGTGATTTTTTGTGCTTAGCACAGCAGCTTCGTCAGCCTCGGATGGGCTGGCACGGCACTATCCGCGTTACCCCCGGATTTCGCCGAGATAAACCGCATGCTTTTGAAGTAAATGCGCTTTACTTGGCTACTACTGCAGTGCAAGAAATATCTGCACAACGAGGCAAAAAGAGGAGAAAAGTCGTGTCAACGAAACGTTCCGGAATCGCGATAATCGTTGTAATGGTCGCTGCCCTCGCCGGAGGGGAACCGTCCGCTTACCAGCTTTGCAAAAAAGCAAAAGACGGTCCAGAGATTACCGG
>JANZZJ010000116.1 GCA_026419455.1 Candidatus Sumerlaeaceae bacterium
GGCTCGGAGATGTGTATAAGAGACAGCGCGATGCAGTGCAATATAGCCTAGTAAGAGTGCCACCGCCGCAGGGGGATCCGTAGTGTGTAAGCGGTACCAGTGGGATTGTAATGCATGGCGGTTTGACCATCCGGGAACTTCAATGAAGCAAAATGCCAAGGCGAATAGACATGCTAGGCAGTAACGAAGTAGATAAGATCGGCTGGGTTCCCTCTGTTGGCCGTACCAAAGCGGTCTCACTCCTCCAGCAAGCAAGAATACGAGGCACGTAATAACGCTCATCGTTGCGAGGCGTATGAGATGTTGCAGCTGAGGATCAAAATTACTAAGATGGTACATATAAAACCTAAAGAGCAAGAATCCAACGTTGCCGTAGAGTTCTTGGATGGACGCACAACGGCCCAAGGCGCGCCAAAATCCCTCTTCGCCCAGCGCATAATGGAATCGTAAGGCATCTTTCAGAATCAGCATATCATCAATTATTGAGTGGGAGAGAGTGAGAGCCCGAAAATGTAGAAAGATGCCAACGGCAACTGGCGCCAGAAATGAGATCAGAAAAACGATCCGCCTCGTCCAGCTCTTGTTATAAGAGCTCCGCGCTACACTAGGTTCTTGCTGAGAATGTGTGGTCATCACGCCGCGATCTGTCATATTTTTTAATAATGCTGCGATAAATAAGTCCAAGGCTTATACAATTATCACCTGCCTTGGCTGAGGTAGAGAGGTCGTTAAGACCTAACGATACTCGGTGTCTAGTGCTTCCGTTTGGGCTCTCTACGCTTGTTCGGCTTCCAAACTTTGCGTCGGGAACGCGAGTAGGTCCGGCTCGGCCTTGAGCGTCTTTCTGAAACCTGGCCATCGTGGCTCGCACGACTAGGCGTTGCACTAACTAAGAGCAGATCCAACTCTAGCGCAGCGAGATCTATCCGTTCGACAGCGACCACAACCTCCTGTCCCACGCGAAACAACTTGCCAGTATTTCGCCCTATCAGCGCCATACGCTCTTCGTCATACTCGTAAAAATCGTCCTCCAGTCGTCGGATGTGCACGAGTCCTTCAATCGGTTTCTCAGCCAATTCAACGAAAAAGCCCCAGGTGACGACGCTGGTGATCACACCGTTGAAATGATCACCCAGGTGCTTGAGCATATACTCGAGGGCTTTAGCCGTTGTGGCACGGTTTTCGACTTCTTCGGCGCGGCGCTCGCGTTCGCTGCAATGGCGAGCGGCCGCCGGCAGAAATAAATCCCAATGTTCGAAGCGTCGCGGCGAAAGCACCCTTTTCTCCGCACTCGAATGGTGCACTCGTCTGTCGTCCTCGAGCTCCGGATCCCGGGGCGGCGAATATAGTCCGCAATTGGGTGCGCCAGCGTCAAATGTCTCGCGCAGGATCCTGTGAACAATTAGGTCGGGATAGCGTCGGATCGGGGATGTAAAGTGGGTGTAGCAAGTGCTGGCAAGCCCATAGTGCCCCACGTTTTCCTCGCAATAATGAGCTCGCATCATAGAGCGCAGGATGAGCCGCCGTGCAATGTGTCCGCCTGGCACCTCTTCGGATCTCTTAATAGCTACCTGGAGCGCTTCGGTGGTGATGTCGCCTTTGGCAGGGAAGCGAACCCCTAGTTGCGCCAGCACGGGCATGAGCTGGCGGAGCTTCTCGACGTCGGGTTCTTCGTGAACACGGTAGATGCTCGGTACGCGCAGATTGAAAAGGTGGGAAGCGACAACTTCGTTGGCGAGGATCATTGCTTCCTCGACGACGCGATGAGCTTCCAGCCGCTCGCGGCGGACCACATCGGCCACGCTTCCGTCGGGGGCAAAGACGATCTCCGTTTCTGGAATGTCGAGGTCTAATGCGCCGCGCCGATGCCGCATCGCCGTGAGGACCCGGCGCAGTTCGTAGAGTGTCTCCAACTCTTCACGAATGGCCTCAAGTTCATGGGCGAGTGCCGCCGGAGCCTTTCCTTCCATGAACTGTTGAACATCTTCATAAACGAGCCGATAGCGGCTGCGAATGATGCCCTCGTAAATCCAATAGCGGCCAACTCGTCCGCGTCCGTCTACCTCCATGAGACAGCTCAGCGTCAGTCTATCCTCATTTGGGCGCAGCGAACACAGATCGTTAGACAAGCGCTCGGGCAGCATCGGGACGACACGATCAACGGGGTAGATTGATGTGGCGCGCTCATAAGCTTCGCGGTCGAGCTGCGACCCTTCGCGCACATACCATGACACATCTGCAATGTGCACGCCCAAGAGCCAGTTCCCGTTGGCGAGCTTTTCGACGCTTAAAGCGTCATCGAAATCTTTGGCGTGTAGTCCGTCCATGGTGAAGGTGACAACATCGCGAAAATCTCGTCGCCGGCGAATTTCCTCGGGGGCAATGGTGCGGGGCAGACGTTCGGCTTCAGCGGTAACCGGCGGGGGAAACTCGGGATCAATGCCAGCTTCCCGTATGATCACCGTAACGTCGATGCCCGGCGTTGCGTCGTCGCCGAGCTTTTCACGCACACGCCCGATGAGGGGCTGCGACGCCTGCGTCCATTCCACGATTTCCGCAATAACGATGTCGCCATCGTGGACATTCAGCTCCGCCGGTGGGCGGGGCGTGACGATAATCCGAGTAAAACGCTCGTTACGCGGCAATACACGTCCGCCGTGGCGCGTGTAGTAAAAAGTACCAACCACCTCGCGCGTACCCCGCTCCAGCACATCCACAATCTGTCCCTCCGGACTTTCGCCACGGTGCGACCGAATCCGAACAAGGACACGATCGCCGTGCAGAGCATCGCCCATGCGGCGCATCGGCACGTAGATTGACGGCGCGTCGGGATTCGCTAGGATATATTCGTCATCTGGGACGACGAAACCAAATCCTTTTGAGCTGCCACGGAGAATTCCCGAAATTAGATCCTTGCGAGAGGGCAGCCTGTAATGGCGCCCGCGAAGCTTCTCGACACGTTTCTCTGCGATCAACTGTCGTAGGACAGCCCGCAATCGGCGCTTATCTGCTGCGGGCAAACCCAACAGCTTTGCCAGCTCATTCAGTGACACGGCGCGATGCGGATTAGCCGCTAAAAAATCTAGAATTCTCGCGCGAAGTTCTTCCATGATTGCCATTGATCACTGCTGGTGGACCATCAAATCGCAATGGGAAAAGCCCCACTTTCGCAGCCAGTGTGGCCGCGAAGAATTCAAAACGGTCCGTTAATGTAGCTCGAAGAGACTGATTCCAACCGGCACGAATGAGCTCGGAGTGTCGGTGCTCCATTCGCCGTTACCGGGAATTCCTGCCGTTAGCGTGCCATGCGATCCGCCCCCACTGGTGTCATTGATCGTGGTGCCGTTGCCCTCCTCAAACCGGTACATGGCTACAAGGCCGGGTGTGCCAGGGGCCACTGTTGAGTTCATGTACGCGGCAACCTGCGTTGGCGTGAGGGCGATGTTCCACAGACGCACTTCATCGAGCCAGCCACTGAAGGATGGGTACGAACTTGGGTCGTAGTCGTGTTTTTCTGCTCCAAAAACAATGTAGGGATTCCATGGCCAACTGGGATCTGTGTAGCCATTAGGATAGCTGATGTTGTCATCCGACACGCCCGGACCGCTGCTGACGTTGTGCATTCCGTCGAGATAAATGTGTTTTCTACCGGTAGTTACGTCACGCACAACGCAAACATGATGCCATGCCCCATCCAGGAGGTTAACCCCGCCAGTGGTTTGAAGTGTGTGAGCAGCATCGCCACCGGCGGCTCCTTCAGTCCCAAATCGCAGAACGCCCACATTGGATCCCACCCCGTTTCTATGAACGGAAATGCCCCAATCGGGGCCGGGTCCGAAAATGTCCCGGTCTATAATGATGTTGCCGCTTATCCAGTCCGAGGCAAATTCCTCAGTGTCATTTGCGACACGGTAACCGTGATTCGGAGTCGTGTTCGCTGCCGCAGTCCCTTTCATCCAAAACTCAATAGAAAAAGAGCCCGCGCCGATGTCGGCAGGCACCTGCGGCGCATCAATTTTGATTTTCACGCGGTCCTGCTGAAAGGTCCCTGTGCCATAGAACCGTAACGAGTACTGACTGGCACCACCGTAGCTTGTGTGCGGTAGCAGGTAGACGTTGATCAAACATGCTGCTGTCCAAAAAGACACAAATCCTTTAAACGGCGAACCCGCAGCCATGGCGAAAACTCCTGGATCGGGGCGTGGTGTTTTTCATTCGATTATAGACCGTAACAAGGGTGCTTGTCACGCTTCACCGATGAGAACGCCGGATATCACTACAAGGATGCCTCCCAGCACCACTTGTACCACCGAGCGCATAAACGGGGACCCCATATAGCGATAGCGAATGTAAGCAATCGCAATGAGTTCGAGCCCGACAACAACCAACGCGAGAATCATGGCCCAAAGGTAATTAGGGATGAGAAAGGGCAACGCGTGCCCAATGCCGCCGACGAAGGTCATCAACCCCGTCACAAAACCGCGCAAAAGCGGCCGGCCCCGTCCTGTAAGCGCTCCGTCGTCGCTGAGCCCCTCGGCGAATCCCATGCTGATGGCCGCTCCCACCGAAGCCGCGGTGCCGACGAGGAATGCATCCCAGCTGCGTTGGGTGGCAATTGCCGCTGCGAACAACGGTGCAAGCGTTGAAACAGATCCGTCCATCAGGCCGACCAGACCCGGCTGGATGACCTGCAACACAAAGAGTTGATGGGCAGTGTAACGCGGGCTGATCTCTACGTGTTTAGCAGCCGCGCTAACCTCCACAGCTTTTGCCTCGTGCTGTCGCTCCACGTCTGCTAGGCGGGAAAAGAGCTCACGCATTTCAGCATCAGTGGTTCTCTCCGCCGCACGCTCGTAAAATCGCTGCGTTTCAAGTTCCATGAGGGCAATTTTCTCAGCGATCTCCTCGGGTGTAAGGCCCTCTGGCGGCAGCGTCGGACGATCCACGAATCCTATGACATCGGAGCGGCGGAGAAGCGGAATCTCCTCCCCGTATTTCTTGCGATAGAGATCGAGCAGCCACGAACGGTGGCTCTCTTCTTCCTTTCGCAGTTCATCAAGTTGGGCAGCAAAGTCGGGATGGTTCCGGCGCACTTGGCGCGCAAACTCTTGAACAATGCGCGCATCTTCCTCTTCCAGTGAAATGGCAAGCGCAAGTACTTCCGCTGGCGATAAAGAAGCGAATGAACGTTTTGTCATTTTTCCACTCTCCTCCAACACCGGCAGACCATGCCCATGATTTCTTTACTTGGCAAGCTGCCGTGTTCATTGTTTATACTCTGCAGATACGCTAGCAATCGTTTCGGCAAGGAGATGCGGCGGTGAAATTCTACGTGCGATTGGTAGTGGTTGTGTCGGCGGTCATAGCGGCGCTCTGGCTTTTGCGTGAATATGGGCCGTCCCCCGCTCAGCAGAGAGCGGGTCCTGGCGATGTTTCCCAATCACCAGCATCGCAAACGGCAGCACCAACAGCAACATCGCCCGCGGATGTAAGGGCTGGACAGACAAATGTTGTTTCGTCACCGAGTTTGGGCGGAGCACCGGCGGCCGCAATGCCGCAAAGAGGCTCGGCCGCTGCGCCGGTGATGGTTACTCCTGAGGACACGGCCATTCAGAAATTTCGCGAAATGGCGCGCGCTGCTAATGTTGAGCTCGTGGGCTATCGGCGCGATGGCGACTGGTTCGTTGTCACCGTGAGAAGTCCGGATCGAAGCCGACTTTTTGACTTTCTCGATGTGGCGCAACGGTTCGGACTTCGTAGCCTCGATACGAGAACGGGTCCACAGTACCGTGAATACATGGGGCCGGGGGGAAGGCTCTATCACGAGGCCACGCACCGCATGAAGTTTTGAGCAGTTAACCCGCCGTGACAACCCTTCCCGAACTCACGGGTCAATGTAAAGAGGGTGGGGCTCAGAGCAGCTTTGCGCCCACGAATGAGCCGTGCCATCATTTCGTCATTGAATAACTGGGTCCGACATGAACACTATTCTTCTTCTTAATACAGGAGGAAAAATACCCATGGTCAGCCAGCACAGCGGATTTGCATCCCCTGCCTTCTCCCATCATCTGCCAAGCCGCAGCCACCGATGCCTGGGGATAGGCGCTTTTCTCACGGTTTTATCACTCATGGCATTTAGCCCAACGTTCGGCCTAGCCCAATTGCCGCCCGGTCAGATGAAAGCTCCGAAATTAGTGACACCCGGAGTGCCGGTTACCTATTATGAAGGCGAACGCCCCGTTGATCTCGTCGTAGCACTGGACGAACTTATCGTTGAGGCGCCAGAAGGAACCGATGTTGTATCTCAAGTGAGTCGTGGCCTGAAAGCCACACTTCAACAAACGGATAAGCTGCAAGGCCTCGGAACTCGGCGAGTGCGTTTCACCCAGCAACCCGATTTTCCAACGCTGGAACAGCGCGCGCGCGAGCTCAAATCGGCGATCCCGAATGCCGCAGTCTATCCGGTCCTCTATTCACCCACTGCCCACAAACGTGCGCCTGAGCAGTCGAAAGCGCTCACTCGTCAGCTCGCGGTGAAGTTTAAGCCCGGTGTCGACGTGTACGAAATCGCCCGTCAGCTAAGGCTCGACGTCAGGGAAAAAGTCTCCTACAGCCCTGACACCTATATTTTAGAAGTTCGTGGATCGAGCCTTTTCGAGGCGATGGATGTTGCCAATCTGATTCATTCGTGGCAAATTGCGGACTTCTCGACCCCATTAATAAAAAAATACCAGCAGAAAAAGCTCATCCCTAACGACCCACTTTTCGGGCGTCAGTGGCATCTCAGAAACACCGGTACCAATACGGGAGTGACTGGGCTTGCTGCCGGCAACGACGTTAACGTGATTTCCGTGTGGGACAGTTACCTAGGCACAGGAATTAACATCGCGATAGTGGATGACGGGCTTCAGGTAACACATCCCGACCTCGCTCCCAATGCCCGCACCGACATTGACATTGATATCAACTACGGCGACAATGATCCATCGCCCGACAATAGTGCCGACAACCACGGAACGGCATGCGCGGGTGTAGCGGCTGCTCGCGGAAATAATTCAATTGGCGTAAGCGGCTCAGCACCACAAGCAGGTCTCGTAGGGGTGAGGCTCATTTCGGCTTCTGCAACAGATGCCCAAGAAGCCCAGGGGCTGACTCATCAACTCACCGCTACGAACCCTGTCGATCGGGTGAGTATTTACTCGAATTCTTGGGGACCTGCAGACGATGGTGCCACCCTCGAAGGCCCAGGACCCTTGGCAAAAGCTGCACTGCAAAATGGCGTGACGAACGGCCGGGGCGGACTAGGGGCGATATATACTTGGGCTGGGGGTAACGGCGGAACAAGCGATAATGCCAATTACGATGGCTATGCCAATAGCCGTTTCACGATAGCTGTGGCGGCAAGTGGTGGCGCTGGCGAACAATCCAGCTACAGCGAAAGCGGTTCGTGCATTGTCATCAACGCACCATCGAGCTACAGCGGTGGCGGAATTACCACTGTCGACCGTACTGGTACTAATGGCTATGAAGACCCTCCGGGTGACTACACCTACACGTTTGGCGGAACTTCGTCGGCAACGCCTTTAGCAGCTGGGTGCATAGCTTTACTGCTTCAAGCTTATCCCAATCTGACGTGGCGCGACGTCATAGACATTCTCATCCGTTCTGCCACTAAGAACTCGCC
>JANZZJ010000125.1 GCA_026419455.1 Candidatus Sumerlaeaceae bacterium
TTGGTAAGTGACCCCAACATGTACCACTGCCAGTAGTAGGGCCAACGCATACATACGGCCGTTACCAGCCTGGAGTAATGAAATATTGCTGCACACAAGGATTGTCGTGGCGAGTAGGGCGGCTCCAGGTGATAGAAAGCGTCTAGCCATAAAAGCGAACGCCCCCACAGCGGTTACCCAGCTTACCAAAGAAATAAGACGCAGACGGAATTCAGGAGGAAGCGTCGTCCCTTTGGTCAATAACCACGTTGCTTTGGCACAAATGAAATAGAGCGGCGGATGCCCTCTACGACATCGCTCTAGAAACATATCGCTCCACGGGAGCGAAATGGCGTTAAGAGTATAGAGTTCATCAATCCACATGCCGATGGACCAGGAGATGCGGAGGAGAGTTACTAGCTGAAAAAGGAAAACAGCTACTAAAAGACCTGCGTAAACTTTATGGACTCGCAGAGAATTCATCGGTTGTCGATCCGCCACAGCTCTGTTGCTTGCGCATGAGCGGCCTGTAAAGGAAAATTCGCCTCTCGCCTTTGTAACGTTTCGGCGACGACGATATCCCCTTTCCGAACAAACTGTCAGCAACATCTATTGCTTTTGATTCTTTTCCATGAATCCAAATGAGCCACAGACGGTCGGCATTGCCGACGGTGGCCAGCTTTTCTCGTATCTCCTCGGCGCCTAGGTTTCTTGCGATGGTTTGAGTAATGCGGACTTGAGGAACATACATCTGGACTGCTTCTGCCGCTTGTGTGGGCACCACTGCAACGGCATCAGACGGCAAGTATCGTTGCCCCAAATAGTGTTGAAGTAACTCTCGAGGTGTTTCGACTGGCAGGCGGACCACAATAATCGCGTTAAGCAGGAGTACGGCAGCCCACCCCCCAGTGGCTGCAATCGTGACATGCGGACGTGAAAAAACTTGTGAGAAGAGCGATCCACTAAGCACCGCTGCAAAGGGAAGGCTGCCTATGAGATAACGAGCTGGGCCATGAAGGGCAACTTTCAAGCCTACGGTTTTTTCGAGGATGTAAGTGACAAGCATGAGAATGAGAGGGACAAAAACAACGAGCGCCGACGTGCGCACCTGCTCTGACAATTTCAACCATTTTCTCAACAGCATCGCGCACGCCAAGAGAGTTACGATGGCACCTATTGCCTGTAAAGCATAGGCGGAGGAAGAAAGTCGGTAATAATCTTCCCAGCCGACAATGCCGCTGAGAAACGTTACGAGATGGAGAAAAAGAACAAGCGGAGGCACATGAGCAATTTCCGAACGCTCTCGCGACGCGACATGAGTAAGTGCCGGCAACAGAGCAGAAGTGAGAATTAATGCCAGGCTCGTGCCCAAAAGAACAAGCACTTCTCGGTGCCGACGTCGTAAAGCGTCAAGCGTCAGAGCACTAATGGTCAGGACAACGGTGCTTGAGCACCAAAAGGCGATCAATGGGAGACAGATGAGCGAGATCTTTGCTAATTTGTTATTTTTGCCGTCAGAAAGAATTAGGTAGGCGAAACAAATTTCGACGCTAAACAGCAAAACCAAAGTGTACATACGAGCTTCGCCCGCCTGCCGAAGGGCAAGACCATTCAAACCGAACAAAAGTGTGGACAGTGGTGCGGTATTTTTCGCCAAGTTTCGGAACGCTAGCCACCCAAACAATGCGGTGGAAATCATCCAAAAAACAAGAGAGGGAAGACGTAAGGCTGTTTCACTTGCGCTGCTGGCAAGGGCCAGCCATACTTTCATAAGGCCAAAATACAATGGAAAGTGGCCGCGCATGAGTCGCTCAAAGAACATCTCGCGCCATGGTAAATTTACTGCGTGCAGGGTGTATATTTCGTCTATCCATAGTCCGTTGTACGTCAGATGGCTCGCAAGCAATCCCGCAGCGACAGCTATGGCACTAATGGTAACGAGCCATAACGACCGTTGTTCTTTTAGGTGCATTTTGGGAGTCCGTATGGTGTACAGTCTGAGCTACGGAAGCGTGTTTTGATATATCTCTTGAGTAGCCCGGACTACATCAAGGGCTTGTTCGGGTGTGACCACGAGCGGTTCTTCCCCGCGCATTGCCCTCACAATGTTTCTATACTGGCGTTGGAAGAGAACGAATTTCGGATCCAACCCTTCCGTCGGACGATCGAAGGCAGGAGGAGCAGGCTCGGGGACGTCTTTGACATGCTTCCAAAACGTCAGTTTCCCCTTTTCTACAATGCAAGATGCGACTGGTCCATGAACTTCAACTCTCTCGTCAAACCCAGGAAAGGCACTGGTCGTTGCCTCGAAAGTAGCTAAAATTTGATGAGGAAAGCGAAACATGGCCACCGCTACATCTTCGGTTTCAAGCACCGGACGCGTCGTAGATATCATCCCACTAATCACTTCGGGGTAGCCAAAAAACCAGAGCATGAGGTCTAACGTATGGGTAGCTTGGTTCATAAGAACTCCTCCTCCTTCCCCTTCCCGTCGGCCACGCCAGTCACTCATTGTATAGTACTCATCGTGGCGGAACCACTTGACAGAGCCACGTGCTAGAACAGGTTTGCCCAGCAGTCCACTGTCCAACGCTGATTTCAGTGCTGCGTTTCCGTCTGCGAATCTGTTCTGGCTGATCACGGCGCAGACTACGCCGTGTTTCTTGCATGTTGAGATGAGCTTTTCGCCGCTTGCCACATCGATGGAAATTGGTTTTTCGATGATCACGTGCTTTCCCGCTTTGGCAACTTCTATGCCCATCTCGACGTGGCGATAGGAAGGAACGGCTAGGACAACGCCCTCTACAGAGTCGTCAGCGAGAATCTGCTCGAAAGATTCGGCAACGCGTGCGTCCCCCGCACATTTCTTGGCGCGACTCGCATCCACGTCGAATACGGCGGTTAACTCGCATTCGGGCGTGGCACAAATGATATCAGCATGGCGTTGGCCCATTAAACCACAACCCACTACGGCGAACCTGATGCTCTTCATTTTAGACTCTCCCTTTCTAATTCGCAGGCAACTACGGACGGATCTTCAGCTACACCCCCCCGCTTTCGCAGATACTGCCAAAATCGCTCGATGGTCAAGAAAGCAACTAAGGCGGCAAAGGCAACGGCAAACTGCACGTAGTCCTTTTTGGCCGCTGAACTTCCAAACACAGCAAAAATTGCCGTTTCCGGCAGGTAGCCCAAAAAAGTTGCTAGCAAAAATGTTCTGAGCGATACCTGAGAGACACCTCCCACGAGATTGGTCACCGTGGCGTTAGCGAAGGGGAAAAGTCTGATGTAGAATAGCCAAAAGAAGCCATGCTTATTGAAACGCTCATACCAGACATACATTTTTGCAGGCATGCGACGCAGTAGCACACTACGCAGGAGCAAGCGGGCGATGTAAAAAGTAATAATCGCTCCAATCATAGAAGCGACTTGTCCTGTGACAGTGCCAAGTATTGCTCCATACAGTCCCCCCGCAAGTGCGCTTACCCACAGGCGTGGGACTCCGAAACCAACGGCGAGACCGCTAATTCCAATGAAAAACAACATTCCCGCAGGACCAGCTGCACGTAAGCTGTTTCGGACGTGTGCAATATCTAAAATCTCTTCTCGGACGTGTGGGATACTTAACACGTACGCCGTAGCCCCAAAGATGGCACAAACAATGGCCACCCGGATGGCATCCTTGACCAGGCGTTTTCTATGCTGCGAGAAGTTCATAGACGCTCGACGTCAATCTCGACGGCCCGGTGTGGTGGGAAGTGGCGCTTCCGATACCACATCATTCCAATAATGTCGAGTATTCCAACCCAAAGGCGGTTCCCAATGCCATATTTTGAGTAACCGCGAGTGCGAGGCCGGTGGTTGACAGGAATTTCCGTAACGCGGAACCCGTGACAGCGAAGTATCGTGGGGATAAACCGATGGAGTCCACGGAAGGCAATCAGTTGAGCTAGCGCCTCGCGGCGAATCGCTCTGTAGGTGCAGCCAGCATCGTGAATGTTGTCCTTGAGCAGTAACGCACGGACCTTGTTTGCGATCCGTGAAGAAAGCTTCTTTGTAAGAGAGTCTTGCCGTCGTGCCCGCACTCCGCAAACGGCGTCGGCCTCTTTCAATCCCTCAAGAAACTTTGGGATATCAGCAGGGTCATTTTGTAAATCCGCGTCCATAGAGAAAACAATGGCTCCCCGGGCCACCTCATAACCCGAAAAAATGGCAGCACTTTCCCCCAGATTGCGGGTGTGTTTGAGGATTCGAAGATGGGGCCGCCGTTTTGCTGCATCGCACAACCGCCTCAATGACTGATCCGTGCTGCAGTCGTCAACGTAGATGATTTCAAATGTTTTGCCGGTCGCCCTGAGCGCGGTCTCGAGTTCGATAAGCAATGGTTCTATGTTTTCTTCCTCGTTGTAACACGGCACAACCACGGTAAGTTCAATTGAAGATTCAACAACCGCCATTTTCATCGGACCTCTGGTTTTTCGTATACCTGGGACAAGAACATTCTCCTACATTTGAGCTGTTTAGCATTTGCCGCTATAGAAATTTGCAATTTCGTCTACGACCCGCTTGGCGTCATCCAGAGCCAGGTGAGGATACATCGGCAATGAAAGGATCTCGTTTGTAACCTGTTCTACAACTGGCAACTCTCCGCGGCGCTTTTCACCGCCCATCGCGGGCTGCAAATGGAGTGGCAATGGATAATGCAGGCCTGTGCCGATACCTTTACTTTTAAGATAATTTGCTAATTCGTCGCGCTTCTGAGCACGAATAACATAAAGGTGCCACACTGGAACCGTGTCCTCGTAAACCTGCGGGGTTTGGATTTCCTCGATCTTCTCCAGTGCCTCAGTGTAGAAATTGGCAATGTTCCGCCGCTGAGCATTCCACTCGTCAAGCTTGGTCAGTTTAATACGTAAGATGGCTGCATGGAGGGTGTCGAGCCTTTCGTTAGCGCCGCCAATCTCGTGCGTAAATTTCTCAAGCCGCCCATGGTTTGAAAACATCCGAACGAAACGCGCAATGTTTTCGTCGTCGGTACAAACAGCTCCGCCATCGCCCCAGCAGCCAAGATTCTTTGATGGGAAGAAAGAAAAGCATCCTGCAGCTCCCATAGACCCCACGCGTTTGCCGCCTATCTCTGCCCCCTGAGCTTGAGCACAATCTTCTAACACCGGAATATTGCGCTTTCCAGCGATGCGTAAAATTTCTTTTAAGTTGACAGGAATTCCGTAGAGGTGGACCGGCAGGATAGCTTTGGTTCTGGGGGTAATTTTCCCTTCAATTTCCTGTGGCGAGATTTGGAAGGTCTTTTCGTCAATGTCCGCGAAAATGGCCGTGGCACCATTCAGGAGAATTGCCTCGACGGTAGGAAAAGCCGTGAGCGGTGTCGTAATGACCTCGTCTCCTGGTCCTACGCCTAGAGCTTTTAGCGTCATCCACAACGCGGAAGTTGCATTAGCAACACCTACAGCGAACTTTGTCCCGACAGACGTCGCTAATGCATTTTCAAAATCTGTGACGAGCTTGCCGCCGATAAAGGACGAAGTTCGAATTACGTTTTCCAGGGCAGCATCAATTTCCCCCTTTAACTCAAGGTACTGAGGATACAGGTCAACAAACGCGACTTTTTGCATTATGGGCGTTTCCTTCCAATAACCAGCTTAAGTATACCGGGTGATTACTCAAACCAACGCTCTAGATTACGTCATCCGCTGTTATTCATGACGAAGATCTTTCGGGCTCAAGAGAAAAGCCCGAGCGTCGCGATATTCGAAGCGCTCTATGACGGCGTAGCGTCTGACGGCGGCTGTCGTAAGCCAGTCATCCCAGGCGGTGAGTCTGTTATTGTAGACAAACACAAAAAAAGGGCCCTGTGAGCTCACCTTTTCAATAACATCGCCTTGAGGTATATATTGCGCTATGAGTGGAGGATGAGAGGCCGCCCGCCACTCATACTCCAGTGGGTGCGTGGTTCCTAAAACTGCTGCAGCTGTCGCTGATTTCTCGAGCATTCGTGCCGCGACCACTCGTGGGCCATCGCCATTTGTTGAGAACCAGGCAAGAGTCGTGCTGAGATTCAGGACGACAACAGCCGCCGGGATGAGCCAACTGGCTTGTTTCCCCAAATTGCCACCTCGAAGGCGGTCTACCCAGTACTTGATCCCCACCGCTTCTACGATAGCAATGGGAATGAGGGAATGCACAAGATAGCGGGGATGACTCAGAACGTTGGAACTAGTCATAATTTCGGTGACTACGAGTCCAACTAACGGCAGAAACATCCATGCAAATACTCCGCACCGCGTTAGCCACAAAGGTTTAACGGTAGATGTCTCGGCCTGATTTTTCCCAAGCCACTGCCATGCTTTCACCGCTAAAACGCAGAATCCTATAAGCAAAGGCCAGCGGACAAACCCTCGCGCCCACAATCTGTAGTCACCGAAAACCGTCCGGGCGAGAAGGTGGAAAGGACGTTTAATATCAAAGCCCACCGCAGGGGCTCCAAAATCTTCAAATTTCTCCTGCTGCTGAGCGAGCATTAAAAGTGGCAGAAACATTATGAGAAGCGGGATCACGAGAGCCAAAGTCGCACCCAAGGCGCGACGGAAATCTTTGTGAAAACGAGTTCCGCAAATTGCACCAAGCGTGACAATACTTAACGCCGTAGCCGCATAAAATGAAATGCCAAGAACCACACCCAGGGCGACAAGCCCGAGAGCCCCGCGGCGTCCACAAGAGAAATATCGCTCAAGAGCCCACGCGATCAACGCAATTGAAAGTAGAACTCCAGCGTAAGGCCGAGCGTTCTGTGCGCACCATACGGTCACCTGGTTGGTCGCGAGAAGTAGTGTTGCCACACATGCTATAGGAAGCGAGAAACGATCACGGATAAACAAAAAGGCAAGAGTCACGGAAAGCGATGCTAGGAGAATCGAAGGCATCCGCAAGGCGAACTCCGATTCCCCAGCGAGTAGCACCCAAAAACGCTCGAGGGCAAAAAAGGTGGGTAAATGGCCGGCTCGAAGACGATTCGCGACGAGTTCTCCCAACGGCTTGCGAGTGTTGTTCCATGTCGTGTATTCGTCCACCGTAAGGCCACGCCAAGCGCCAACACTAAACCATAAAAAAGCTAGTATAATGACAACCCCTGGCTTGGAAAGCGCTGTTACAACTTGTTCTCGTATGCGGAGGAGAAATTGCATCATGAGTGCCATTGTTTAGGTATGAATAAGGCGGTTACTTTCCACGTAAAAATACGACGCAGTGCACCCAGTGCGGTCGCTGCGCCAAGCGTGCCCATAGCTCAATTGGATAGAGCGACAGACTACGGATCTGTAGGTTGGGGGTTCAAGTCCTCCTGGGCACGCCATCTCTCTTTGGGACTTTCTCCTGAGGCGGCTCAGTCTTTTCCGACCACTTTCGGAAGAGTGAACAACGGCAAGTAGAGCGCCACCACGATAACTCCCACGATCACACCCAGGAAAACGATAAGCAGCGGTTCGAGGAGCGAAGTCATGGCGTTTACCATGTCGTCCACTTCGCGCTCGTAAGCCTCAGCCACCTTGTTGAGCATCTGATCAATGGCACCCGTTTCCTCACCCACGGCCACCATGTGAACTACTAGTGGTGGGAAAACAGGACATCGACCAAGAGGTTCGTGTATGGTCTCGCCTTCTTTCACGGACTCGTAAACTTCATCCATGGCGCGAGAGACGACCTCATTGCCGCTGGTTTCGCGAACGATGTCGAGCGCCTGGAGGATGGGGACCCCTGAGGTGATCAACGTTGCAAGCGTACTCGCAAAACGCACGATTGCCGACTTACGGAAAAGTTCACCGAACACGGGAAGCTTAAGCTTAATGGTGTCGAATACAAACTTCCCCTCTTTGGTGTCGTTAATTTTCTTAATGATCCATCCTACAGCAATGAGCGCTAAGATGACCCAGTGCGTGTAGTGCATCAGAACGTAGCTGAGATCAATAAGCGTTTGGGTTAACCACGGCAGCTCTGCCCCTAATTGGGTAAAAATTTCGGCGAATTTGGGCATGATCACGATCAGAATGAAAGCCACAATGCCTGTGGCGAGCACCATGACGATAATCGGGTACATCATGGCGGACCGAATTTTACCAATGATGTACTGACGCTTCTCGAGGAATTCAGCGATTTTGTTAAGAATTGTTTCCAACACGCCACCGAGCTCACCGGCCCGAACCATGTTGACATACAACGCATCAAAAATCTTGGGATGTCTTGCAAGGGCGTCCGAAAGGGTAGACCCGGACTCGATGTCGTTTGCAATCTGGGCGATCTTTTCCTTAAAGACTACAGATTCGACTTGCTCTTCCAGAATGCGAAGGGAGCGAACGATAGGCAGGCCTGCGTCTATCAACGTGGCGAGCTGCCGGGTAAAGGTCACGACGTGCTTGCGCTTGACGCGGTGGAATATGTTTCGCAACCCTGGCATTGCCAGGACGTCCACCTGAGCAGCTTTTTTCTTACTCAAACTGACGTTAAGGGGATAGTACCCCATGTTGCGCAGCTTCTCAATGATGACTTCTTCGCTGCTCGCCTCGATGATCCCCTTGACCTGTTTCCCGCTCTTGTCGAGTGCTTCGTAAACATATTCCGGCATGGTCGCTCGCTCCGGTTCAACGCTTCGCAATCAATTACCTATGGTTTGGGGTACTGTTCAACTGCTTTTCCAAACAAGATGCACTACGCAACGTGGAAAAGTATTAGCTTGCGACTGTATAGACGAGCGTGATGCAGAAAAGGATTACGCAATATTTATTGACGGGCCCACTGTTGGCGCTACTAACGTTGAACCTTCTTACGGGGTGCAGTGATTTGAAGTTCGTCGCTACTCCAGTTGCAGCGGAGAACGAAGATCCGCGAGAAAATATAACGCTGAAAGGCATCACCGCCGAATTTACGAGCGGAAGCTTGGTTCAAACACGGGTTCTTGCACGAGAAGGTGTGCTTTGCGACAAAAAGGGGCTCTTAGTTCTCGTCGCTCCAAAGATTGAAATGCGGGACACCAGGACAACTCTTGCAACAGAGACGGTGGCAACTACAGCCACTTTCTACCTTGCCGACAATCGAAGGGAACGGTGCGCTAAAGGTGATTTTATCCTGGCTGGCAACGTGCGGCACCAAGTGCCGGCCAAAGACGATCCCACAACCCCTGCCGTGACGGTAGAGACGAGCAATCTCGTGTGGCGGGCAAAATCTGAAGTTTTTGAGGCTAACAGCTTCTACAGAATGGTACTGAAAACGACTGCCAACCAGCCGTTTGTTGCGGTTGGCGATGCGTTTATAGCGTCGAGAGATCTCCGCCACTGGAATGTGCGCCATGGTGGCTTAGCTACCTATCTGACCAACGAGGATTTTCGAAAAAAAAATCAGGATTTGAAAAAGTCGCTCGAGTCAGAAATTCCATTTAGCTCCGGTGAATCGGAACAGATTCCATCCATGGCAGAAACCCGCGAAGGCGTTTTCCCATCAAATTCAAGTTCGCCAGCGGGAGAAGACGTTGCCACGACAAGCGAACACAGCAGAAAAATGCTCCATAAAATTCCGAGTTCGGGGACACTCAATGTTGACTAAGGGTTTTGGCCCACAAGGTTTATGGTTTGACAGCGACTACCGCATGTTCAATCAGTGGAGCGAACATGCATGAGGATGATGACCATGCGAATTTTACTCCCCATATTAGTCGTGATAGTTAGCATTTATGTCTGTTTCCCGGGTTGGGCCCAAGAGCAAGCGACGGACTCGCTGCCTCAAATTGAGGCGCCACGGCGTCCCCAGCCTGAAGAGCAAACAGGAATGCTCCGTGGCAACAAGCCCTTCTCTCTCACAACTGACCCGGATGGTGAATTTGTTTACAAATTCAACGAAGATAACGAACTGGAAACCTTAGAAGCAAAGAAGGGCGTCGTTTTCACAAGCGAAGATATGACGCTTAATGCTGATAGGCTCGACTACAAGGCGATCAAAGGCGAATTGACCGCATCAGGCCAACGAGTTGTGGTCAGACAAGGTGACCTCATTATAACGTGCAAGCTGTTTAAGTATTATCCCGACCGGCAACACAGCGAGTTTATTGGTAATGCCGTTGTTTACAACAAGACAAAGGACGGCAAGGTTCAGACCACCGCAGCTGATAAAATCATCGTGGATATTGTGGACGGCAAAGCTCAAATGAAAGTTCAAGGAGCGGGAAGGGTTCGTCCGAAAATGAGCCAAGCAGCCGCTGCTCCTAATGTGGTGGCGACTCCTGGTTCTGGCGGGGCTCGTGCCATGGTCATCGACGGCACCAAGCAAGAGCGGCCGCCGGCGGGTGGGGTTGAGTCGGGTGTATCGACACCCCAAGTCCGCGAAGAGTCCACGACCTCTGCCCTAAAAGTTGTCGCGCCAATAAGTTTTGGTTCTGCACTCCCTGCCCAGCAGGCTTTGCCCCCTAAAGGCACTCAACCTAAGCCTAGCGAGCGCATCAATCCTGCTGACCGCAGCCAAATGGAAGCGCTTTCTCGCACGACAGAATCACAATAATATCCCCGACAATGGAAAAGGAGCTTTTCTTCTCATGCGGTGTCTTGTCACCGGTGTTGCAGGTTTTATAGGTTCGTCGCTTGCGCAAAGTTTGCTTGAGCGTGGAGACGAGGTGATCGGCGTAGATTGCTTCATCCCGTACTACGCGCGGGAACTCAAAGAGTGGAATCTTGCTCAATTGCGTTGCTACGAGCGTTTCCGTTTCATCGAGAAGGAAGTAGGGGAACTTTTCGCTAACTCGCAAAGAGCAGCAGACGAGCTTTTGGATGGAGTGGACGTTGTTTTTCATCAGGCTGCCCAAGCTGGCGTTCGTGCTAGTTGGGGCAGTTACTTCGAGACCTACTGCTTGTGTAACATACTTGCTACGCAGAAGCTTCTTGAGGCGTGCAAACTGAAAGAGGGAATTAGGGTGGTTTATGCATCTTCTTCTTCTGTCTACGGAGAAACAATGAAGTTTCCCATGAGCGAGGACGACCTCCCTCGTCCGGTGTCGCCTTACGGGGTCACCAAGCTAGCTGCCGAACACCTGGTGCGTCTCTACACTCACAACTATGGGGTCCCCACCGTAAGCCTGCGCTATTTCACGGTCTATGGACCTCGGCAGCGACCCGACATGGCATTTCATCGTTTGCTAAAAGCTGTGCTTACCGATCAGCCATTTACGCTCTTTGGAAGTGGGGAGCAAACAAGAGACTTCACCTACATTTCTGATATTGTTGCGGCCAATATCTCAGCAGCTGAGACAGGGGTTGCCGGGGGGGTTTACAACATTGGCGGTGGGAGCCGCGTATCAATGAACGAGGTAATCGAAGTAGTCGCAGATATCACCGGACGCCGCCCGCGGGTCATCCGCACTCAGCGCGAGAAAGGCGATGTCACCCACACAGGGGCAGACGTCAGCCGGGCGAAACAGGATTTAGGATTTATCCCCAAAGTGAGAATTAAAGAGGGGCTAGCAGCAGAAGCGCAGTACATTAAAGAGGTTGTACTACCGCTAGGAGTCTGATGGATCTTACTGAGACGCAAGGTACCGTCGGGTTCGAAATAAGTTTGTGCGCGTGTTGCTATTGAGTTTTGATGGGCGGCAAGGAAAGCATTGTGGCTGACGCATTCGGTATCATTCTCGTCGGCACCGCGATAGTTCTCGTCTGCTGGGAAGTTTTTCAGCAGCGACAGCCAAACCGTGATCGGTGGTTTGTGACGCCACGCCGCTTTCGGCGGCGAGTTCTAGTTAGTTTGTTATTGGGAATTATTGGGGTCATTATTTCGTTGGACGCGCGCAGACTTGTGCCTTTCACTGGGATCGCGGGGGCAGTGACTTACGCGGTAGGCCTAGGAGCTCTTGCCATCCTCCTGATTGTCTTAGCGATAACAGACTTTTTTGACACAATGAACTCAGCGGCACGAAAATCGCTTGCCGATTTGGAGCTAGCGATGAAATCAGCGAAAACACCGGATGACCCACACAAAGACAAGAGTGACAACTCGACCTCAACCTGAGTGGACACTTTTCCATTTTCGAGCGAAGCTATTTCTTGCGTTTGCGGCAGGCTGCCTTCTGGCAGCGTTTGTCCTGTTCGCCGCAACCAACTACTATGTCAATTTGTTGCAGAAAAGAAACGTTGAGGCGGCTATTGAGTTGGCAAGAGAACAGGCCCGGCACTTGGCTCGCGAGATTCTTGATCTCATGAGGGAGGAGAGGTCGGAATCGCTGAGTAACGCAAACATGGCAAGTCGCCTCCGCCCCCTTACTCAAATCATTCTTCGCCAAAACCAGAAAATTGTGTGGGCGGGGATTTTTGACCCCCAAACGGGTACCTACGTGGTGGAGCAAAGCAAGGATCAGGAGCAGACCTTTAAAATAAACCAGCCGACCGGCGAAGCCTATCGAAGCCAGATTCCCAATGAGCGGGGCCAGCCGGTGGAAATCGTGCTGAAGCAATCGTCCCCAGCGACTGAAACCCGGGAGGTGCAGCAGGTGATCGAACACGATGGCAAACCGGTGGGGGAGATTCGTCTACGTATCGCCCAAAGTGAACCTTTCATTCGTATCGAAGCCACGAGCCAGCAAATTACACGCGCACTAACGCTGCAGGTCATTCTGCTACTTTCCGTCTTCCTTTTTGTGTTCTGGATGGTGTGGCGTCTTGTTAGGCGGCACGTGGCTGTTTTGACCCGCAACGCTCAGTTGGCCCAAATGGCCTATGTCGGGACCTTGGCATCGGGTCTAGCCCATGAAATCAGGAACCCCCTTAATGCCATGAGTATCAATCTTCAGTTAGCTCAAGAAGAACTCGCCGAGTTAAACGGCGCTTCTTCAAGCAGTCGGCAAATTGGGGAACTTCTTAGTCGTGTTGGCGGTGAAATTCACCAGTTGAATGAAACCCTCACAAGATTTTTAGAGTTTGCTTTGCCAACGCGTGAAAGCGTTACGCGATTTTCTCTCTTAGAGCTCGTCAAAGACCTCATCGAAGCCCATCGCAATGAACTTGAGTCACGTGGCGTAACGTGCGTTGTGCATGCGGGCAGCCCAAAAGATAGCGTTATCGAAGCAGATAAACGACTTATTTTCCAGGCCTTACGCAACATTTTTCTGAATGCTATCCAGGCGGTGACGAACTGTGTACGCAAAAGAATTGAGATAGACATATGGTGCACGGATAAAATGGTTTGCGTGGCGGTCTCTGACAGTGGTCCAGGCATCCCCCAAGAACATTTGCCCCATATTTTCGAAGCTTTTTATACCACTCGCAAAGGCGGCAGTGGTCTTGGGCTGGCTATAGCGAAAAAAATCGTCGAAGAGCACGGCGGAGAAATTGTTGCCGAATCTCAGCCGGGTATGGGGGCACGTTTTAAGCTTTCTCTGCCAAAAGAGTCGCCGATTTTTGCACAAACCTAAACCTGAAAAAGAGTACTCTATGAGCAATAAGCTACTACTTGTGGATGATAACGAAGAGAGTCTCAGAAGTCTCGAACTTGCGTTCGCCAAAAGTGGCTACACGGTGCTTACGGCGAGCGGCGGACGCCGGGCTATTGAGCTTCTCGACTCGGAAAATATAGATGTCGTCGTATGCGATCTGAAAATGCCTGACATCTCAGGCATGGAAGTTCTCGAGGCGGCGAGGAAGATTTCTCCATCGCCGGCTGTCATCCTATTGACAGCTTACGGCACCATAGAATCCGCGGTTCAAGCGCTAAAAGCTGGCGCGTTTCACTATCTCACGAAGCCTGTCAACCTAGCCGAGTTGCGCATCCAGGTAGAACGTGCCATGGAGCACCGAAGCCTCGTTAAAGAAAATGCTCTCTTGCGCCGGCAGGTCGGCAACCGCAGTGGCTTTGAAACCATTGTGGGAGAGTCACCAGAAATAAAGGCGCTCATCGAGCAACTGCGTGTAATTGCGGATACGAATGCGACTGTCCTTATTGAGGGTGAAAGCGGCACAGGTAAAGAGCTTGTGGCCCAGGCGATTCACAAGAACTCCCGCCGCGCAGACAAACCTTTTGTACCCATCCATTGCGGTGCGTTGTGTGAAACGCTTATCGAAAGTGAACTATTTGGGCACGAAAAAGGAGCCTTCACAGGAGCCCTCGTGAAGAAACCGGGACTTTTCGAACTCGCCGACGGTGGCACGTTGTTTCTTGATGAAATAGGCGAAATTCCACTGTCGACCCAGGTTAAGCTACTGCGGTTTCTTGAAACGAAAGAATTCATGCGCGTTGGTGGCGTCGAAGCCCGCCATGTGGATATCAGAGTGATTGCGGCCACGAACAGGAATCTTCGAGAGGAGGTTGAGGAGGGACGCTTTCGAGAAGATCTTTATTACCGCCTCAATGTTGTCAGGGTCCACGTTCCTCCTTTGCGATCTCGACGTATTGACGTTCCAGTTCTTATCTCTCATTTCTTGAGAGAATTTGGTAAGGTACATGGAAAGCCAGACCTCACCATAGCCCCCGAGGCTCTGCAAAAGCTTCAAGCGTACCACTGGCCGGGGAATGTCCGACAGCTGAAAAACCTAATAGAAACACTGGTAATTTTTGCGCAGTCTCCCGTTATTGGCCAAGAGAGTCTCTGTCTCTTATACACATCTCC
>JANZZJ010000196.1 GCA_026419455.1 Candidatus Sumerlaeaceae bacterium
AGATGTGTATAAGAGACAGCCTTCGAGGGGGTCGGCGTCTCCGAGGCACCGCGGGGAATGCTTCTCCATCATTATCGAATCGACCGCAATGGACTCGTCACGTGGGCCAACCTCATCATTGCCACTGGACATAACAACCTTGCTATGAATCGCGGTGTCCTCCAGGCAGCCAAACATTTCGTTCGTGGCGAAAAGATTGAGGAAGGGGCGCTGAACCGCGTTGAAGCGGTCATCCGATGCTACGACCCCTGCTTGAGCTGCTCTACACACGCCGTTGGGCAGATGCCTCTGCAGCTGGAACTTGTCGGGCCGGATGGCACTGTGCTCGACCGTGTTGTGCGCGACTAGCATGGCACCACGGGTGCTCGTTGTAGGTTACGGAAATCCTTTGCGCGGCGACGACCGGGTGGGTTGGGTTGTCGCCGCGCGCCTCGGCGAGATCCTCGGCGAAGAACTATGCGCTGTCCGCACCGTGCAGCAACTTTTGCCCGAGCTCGCAGAGGAGCTTACCCATTACGACGTGGTTGTTTACGTCGACGCGTGCGCCAACGATGAACCAGGCGGAGTGCGCATCCGTGAGCTTGTGACTCCGCAATGTGGCAGCCAGGCTCCTAGCACCTCCTCCGGAGTTGGCCGTGGATCGTTTACCCATCACGTCGGTCCCCGTGAACTTCTCGCGCTTTGCCATGCACTGTACGGCCGAGTACCACGAGCATTCCTCGTCACCATCGGCGGTGCCGACTTCGGCTTTACAGAACAACTCTCTCCGTGTGCTCAGCATGCAGCCGCCCAGGCAGTTATTTCTCTCACGGCGCTTTTGCAGCTCGAGGTCTCCGGTAAGCTTGCCATCAAACGGGGCCATCGGGCGGCTGCGCAGGGATGACCACGGTGCTGCGTTTGTTGTGTTGCCAAAGTTGCACAGGCGGCGCGAGACATGTTTTGGTCGGCCTCATGAGATTCAAAGAGTGGTACTTACTATAAACAGAGGCTTCTAAAGCCTTGAGATAGCCTCACCAACTCGCCTCCGCCGATGGGGCGTCTGGGTGGCTCGGGGGCAGACGGTGCCTTATGGCCCCGTCGTAGTAATTTCGCTTTTCTCTGCGCCGCAGTGACTGCAGAAAGGAAGCTTGGCGTGGCGGATGCGATGGCATGAGGGGCATTCCTCGAAAATGCTAGTCCCGCACACCGGGCACGTGTAAATCTCTTCCCCACTGAGAGTTTCATCTGCTCGGCCAACGCAACCCGCAGCAAGCGGTGCCTTCTTCACGGTGTACCGTGTCCAATAAAGGAATCGCCGGGGACCAATGCGGATTGGATACTCGCACACGGGGCAGAGGAAATGCTCGTAAGCTTCGCGAAACTGCCTGAGCAACAATTCTTTCTTAGGGCATTGTAGGGAGCGGACGACGTATACGAGCAAACGAATGACGATGACGATGAGTCCTGCTAGCATGGCGTATTGGAAGATTTGCGGAGGCAAGTGCTCGCGAAGGATGATGACCATTTTGGCCGTCGCCGCCAGACTCAGACCGAGAAGCACTGGGGCATAGGGGCTTGCTGGCTTGCGTTGCCTAAAGCGCACCCCAAAGCCGACAAGCGCAAGCAAACCGATTACTTGGAGCGCGGCCACGGCGCGCTGGTAGTGGCGTTGAAGCTTGAGAAACTCGTGGCTCGCATAGTCGCGTTGATGGTTAAGCTCCTCCTCAAGCTTTGCCAGTTGGCCTTCAACGTCCGTTTTCTTGTCCTGGAGATCGAGAATGTTTTGCCGAAGCTGTTGGATCGTTGCATGACTTGCGCGAAACGATTCGACTATCTTGTTTAAATTCTGCTGATCGCCTTGGTTGACGGCCATCTTTTGTTCCAACTGTAATCTCTGGAGTTGGATGAGCTGATCCATAGTTCGCTGGATATTCAGGAAACCGCCTTCCTCCACCTTTATCTTCTCTTGTTCGCTGGCGATGCGGCGAGCGAGCTCGTCTATTTGCCTCCTGAGCGAGGCGACTTGAACCACCAGCTCTTGGCGCACATGGCGCTTCTCGATTTCTTCGCGCATCAGCCAGCTTACACGGTTCAGGTCGTACGTCAGCATATCTAGTAACCAGTAAACAAGCATAGCCAGGAGCACGGTCAGCAAATGGCTCCCTAAGCGATGACCCCATGTGCCGCGGGGTTTCGGCATAGCAGTGTTATTGGCCATTAGCCAAGTCCTCACACAAGAGCGTGTTGAGCCTGCCGAGATTGGTAGTTGAGAACGGGAAGTCAGGCAAGGTAAAAGCTCGAACCTGTGGGGCACCACGTCATCGCACATCAATTCTTCTAGCAACTCGTCGCGACTTTTGCAAGCTGGGGGTGGTTGCAAAGAGAACTGTTACTGTAGTATTTGGATTGACGCTCGCGATCCTTGGCTTATCCTTATTAAGGAAATGAGTGCGGCCGTCGTAGCATGCAAACTGCTGCCGCACGCAAATGCTCGCCACGTGCGTGGGTAAGGGTACTTGAGTGCCACATCAAGGGTTGGACGTCACATGACCAAGCGCATCGCAGTGGGGATGAACGCGGCCTACTTCGAGCAGGCCTATGAGGCGTGGAAACGCGATCCAGCCTCTGTCAGTCCGGAGCTGGCGGCATTTTTCGAAGGATTCGAATTTGCGCGTACCGCCGATGCTGTCCCTATCGAAGGCAAGCACCTCCAATCATCAGTAAATTCATTAATTTATCATTACCGGGCCGTAGGGCATCGAATTGCCGATATCAATCCGCTTGACCCCCCACCGCCATCGCATCCTGAACTTGAGCTGGAGAGTTTCGGCCTGTCGCCAACGGACCTCGACCAAACGTTCGACACGAACCACATTCCCGGGCTCCACGCTGCCACTTTGCGCGAAATTATCGGCCTCATGCGCGAGACGTATTGTGGACCCATTGGTGTGGAATACATGCACATCCAGGAGCGCGTCGAGCGCCGCTGGCTTCAGCAGCGCATGGAGCCGACGCGTAACCGCCCCGGCTTCAGCCCGCCCGAGCGTTTGCGGTTATGGCGAATGCTCCTGCGTGCGCAGATGTTCGAGCATTTCCTCCAGAGCACCTATCGTGGCCAAAAGCGCTTTTCGCTCGAAGGAGCCGAGACACTCATTGCGGCACTCGATGATTTAGTAGATCAAGCTGGGCGGGCTGGCATTGTGGAAATCGTCTTTGGCATGGCGCACCGCGGCCGCCTCAACGTGCTGGCTAATGTATTGCAGAAACCGCTCGAGCTCATCTTTCATGAATTTGAGGATAACTTCATCGCCGACACTTACTATGGCGATGGCGATGTGAAATACCACAAAGGATTCTCGAACGACATTATCACACCGAGCGGTCACCAGATGCACTTGTCGCTTGTGGCAAATCCGAGCCACTTGGAAGCCGTGAATCCTGTGGTGGAGGGAAAGGCGCGCGCCAAACAGGCCATCCGCAACGACACAGCGCGCAAGATCGTCCTACCGCTGCTCATCCATGGCGACGCCGCATTTGCCGGGCAAGGTATCGTGGCTGAAACGCTCAATCTGGCGCTTCTCAAGGGTTACCGCACCGGCGGCACGATTCATTTTATCATCAACAATCAAGTTGGGTTCACGACTTCACCACAGGACTATAAATCGTCGCTTTATCCAACCGATGTAGCGAAAGGCTTTGGTGCCCCGGTGTTCCACGTCAACGGTGATCGCCCCGAGCACGTTGCTCTGGCCCTACGCCTCGCATTGGACTATCGGCAGACATTTCAAAAGGACGTGGTGGTGGACATGTGGTGCTACCGCCGGCTCGGCCATAACGAAACGGATGAGCCGGCCTTCACCCAACCCCTACTTTACTCAAAGATTGCCAAGCATCCGTCGGTCGTAGAACTTTATACGCGCGAACTTCGGGCAGCGGGTGTGCTGACAGATGCGGCCGAAAAAGCTGAACGGGACGCTTATGCTGCTGAGCTGGAGCGCGCTCGTCGCGATGCCGCCGAACCCGAAGAGATCGAGGTCACAGAGGAATTTGGGGGACGCTGGCACGGGCTTAGGCGCGAGTACAGCCATGAACCTGTGGTTACCGGCGTGGAGCGCGATGTGCTCGAGCGCATCGCGCGGCGCGTGTGTGAGTTTCCGCCCGACTTCAACCCTCATCGCAAGATCCGCAAGTTCTACGAAGATTTTCGCGATGCCGTGCTAGCCGGGGGACCCCTTTCGTGGGCGCAAGCGGAAATACTTGCTTTTGGATCGCTTTTGCTTGAAGGTACAGGAGTTCGGCTTAGTGGCGAGGATAGTCGGCGTGGGACGTTTAGCCAGCGCCACGCAGCCGTGATTGATCAGAAGACAGGTGACATATATATTCCCCTGACAAACATTGATCCCAACCAGGCACAGTTCTGCGTTTACGATAGTGCGTTGGCCGAAGCGTCGGTGCTAGGGTTTGACTACGGCTACTCAATAGGCGATCCGCATCGGCTCATTATCTGGGAAGCGCAGTTCGGCGATTTTGTTAATGGGGCACAAGTCATTTTAGATCAATTCATTGCAGCCGCGATTTCCAAGTGGGACCAATACAGCGGCTTGGTGCTCTTCCTTCCCCATGGATACGAGGGACAAGGCCCCGAGCACTCCAACGCCTGGCTAGCCCGGCACTTACGTGCTTGCGCCGAGAATAACATGGAAGTAGTCCAACCTTCCACACCGTCACAATTTTTCCATTGCCTGAGGCGCCAAATGCGACGGAATTTTCGGCGGCCCTGTATCATGCTGACACCGAAAAGCTTGTTGCGCCACCCGGAGGCTGTTAGTCATGTAGAAGAACTTACCTATGGATATTTTCACGAAATACTCGATGATCCCATCGAAACGGCAGCGCCGCGCCGAGTGCTTTTCTGCAGCGGTAAGCTTTACTACGAACTGTCCGCAGCACGGCGAGAGCGAGGAATTGAAGACATCGCCCTTGTAAGGGTGGAGCAGTTTTACCCGATTTGGGACGATCTTTGGCAAGACATCACTGAGAAATACGCTGCGGTTCCCGAGTGGGTATGGGTCAGTGAGGAGCCGACAAACTTTGGGGCATGGGGATTTGTGCATGCGAACTTGACAACCTACCGTCCGGATGCGCCAATCTGGTATGTAGGACGGGCACGGTCGGCTTCGCCCGCGACGGCATCGTTGGCGATGCATCGGCGGCAGCAGGCACTCATCATTGACCATGCGCTTCAGTCAGGGCCTCTGCAGCCAATGCTTCGCGACGGCGTAGCCGTGTTCCACCGCGGCGAACCCCACTGGCGTCTTAAGACCCAGCAAGAGCTCAAGGAGTCCGTCGGGACGTAAGGTTTCCCAGCGCTTGAGCTTCACCTGCCGGGTGCTTGCCTGCGCTCAGTCAGAGGAGGACGACAAAGGCCTTACGCGCAGGATTCTCCGAATCTTCCATTTCCAACTCGCTAACGCGAGAAAGAATGGGTTATTTTGGGTGGTTACTGAGACCGCATTATGAATTATAGAGAACAAGGCCAGTGTTCGAATCAGCGGATTTTCTTTGCCAGTGCAGCAATTTCGAGAGGGCTTGCCAGGACGTGGAACTACCTTAAACATGAGTCTGTATCCTCTACCATTCTCTTGCTGGCGATATTTCTCCGTGTAGCTCACGTTAAAGCTGTCTTCTATTCCCCAGTTGGCGATATGCGGACGTACTTGAACCTAGCCTCGGACCTTGTCGCGCCAGGTGGCGGAGCAAACCCTCTTTGGACGTGTTTTTTTCCTCCCGGATATCCATTTTGGCTGATTTTGTGTGGCAAGATTTTTTGTTTAACAACCTTGAAGGGGATTCTCTATCTGCAGGCGCTTATTTCCGGGGCAGCCGTCGTACCGCTGATTCGTGCCACGAGAAATTTATTTTCGCCGCAAGCAGCGTTAGTTACTGGTTTCATCTATGCAGTATATATGCCTTATATCTATTCGTCCGCCTTGTTGCTGAGTGAGGCCATTGCAGTCACCCTCCTGATACTGTTCTTATGGCTTCTTTCAGAGACCCTGAGGTCAGATTCTTACCGATGGGTTATTGCTGGCGCAGTAATATTGGCTGCCGCTGTTCACGTTCGTACAAATCTATCTCCACTCGTTCTTCCGGCCGCAGCTGTGATTTTCTTGGGACCGAAGGGCGTTGCCCTATGTTCGGTGAAGCGTAGAGCTCTTTTCGGCCTGGTTTTTGTAAGTGTGTTTCTCGGTTTGTTGGTTCCTTGGTCGTTACGAAATACTGTCCTGACTGGTCAAGTTATGTTCTTAGCAGCAAATTCTGGTATGAATTTCTACCAAGGTAATAACCCTATAACTGCTGGCGGGTGGCCTGATTTTGATTCAGCCGTGGCCTTCTATCAAGAGTTTTCCCCGAATACGCCGAATCCAGTCGACAGGGACAGGCAGTATGCTGCACTGGGATGGAAATTTGTGCGCGAGTACCCTGTATACGAAGTCTTCTACTTACTGCCACAAAGAATTCGGCACTTATTCGCGGATACCCAAAAACACTTCTGGCCATGGTATATGGATTCGCCAGGAGGGGTGGCTGATTACCCCTTTGGCCCCCTTCTTTACTTTGTTTTGCTAGATTATCCCGTCGTTTATATCCTAGCTTTTGCGGGGTTGGTTTTTTCTCCTCATCGCAACGGCTTTTTTTTAGCTCTTCTGTGGCTAGCCATTCTGGGCCCGCTACTTAGTGTCCATGGCAATATTCGGTTTCGCTTTCCCATGGATGTTTTTGTGATGCCGTTGGCGGGACAGGCTGTTAGCTTATTGCTTTCCCACACCCAGCGAATGACTTTTGGGCGGTTCCTCTTGGGTTACACATTTTTGTTTGCTTTCGGGAGCGCTTTGTATTTTCTCCGATTTGCAGGGCCAGACCGGTTGCGTGAGCCAACAGTAAGTGAACCGCTCAGTGAGACGGCAGAGGAGCTCCTGCAATCGCCAGTCGTTATCGGTAAGGGGGTAGTTCCGTTATACGACGTTCGCACACAGCCGGGTTTGATTCCGCACTATTGGTTGTCCTACGTTTACCGCGTCGAGCCAGCTCGCAGCGAAGAGTTCTTAGGTCCGAACGTTAGATTCGATTTTTATGATGAAAGGGGCACAACCATCACGTTACCGGTACGCAGCGGTACGGTCCTCTCTTCACGTCACCGGCTGAACCAGTATCAAGAAACCACTGGGACAGCGTGGCATGTCATTACCGTGCCAGCGCTTGCCAAGCGTCTAAGGCTTACATTAGAAAATGATGTCGACGGAAGAGTAACCGTCGGGCATCTTAAGTTGAGAGGGCCCATCTGGTGCCCAGACATTGAGTAAGTGCTCACTCAGCGCGGCGGTTATGCTTGGCCGGCGATGCCCACGGTCTTTTATAGTCCCAGTTGTTCCCACAGCACATCAATGCGTTGGCGTACGTCGTCGCTCATGCGAGCGATTTCGGGCCAGGGGCGCGAATGGCCTTCCTCTGGCCATTTTTGGGTCGCGTCAATGCCCATTTTGCCTCCGAACCGCGGGAACATAGCTGCGTGGTCGAGGTCGTCGACGGGGCCGCGTACGATTTCCAAATCTCGCGCATAGTCCACGCTGTTTGTGGCGCGCCAGACCACCTCCCCATAATTGCGGAGGTTTACATCGTGGTCCATGACGACGATGAGCTTCGTGTTCATGGCCTGCCCCAGCCCCCAAATGCCGTGCATAATTTTGCGGGCATGTCCGGGGTAAGATTTGCGAATGGCGATAAGCATTAGGTTATGGAAGCACCCCCAAACCTGTCTCTTATACACATCT
>JANZZJ010000243.1 GCA_026419455.1 Candidatus Sumerlaeaceae bacterium
GCTGCAAGCTGCTGCCCCGCCTGCTACTAACATTTCGCTCATTGTGCGCCGATACGGTGGTGAAACAAAATTCGTTGCTTCCACGACATTTGTGACCTACCTCATCAGCGCTGTTTCGATTCCCCTGTGGTTATCCGCCTACTCCGTTCTGGGCAAAACTCCGTGAGGCTTAAATAGGTTTCTTTCAGCGAAAACGCGCGGGTGATAGCTCCTCTTCTGTGTCTTCGTCCTCGGCGTAGTAGTACTCGGCGTCGTCCTCTCCAGCGATCAATTTATCCAGCGAAAAAGAACCAGCCCCCGAAAAGAAAAGGCCCAAGGCGACGAGAATTAAGACCATATGATATTCAAAACCTGGGGCGGGGATGCCGTCCACAGTGTGGTCGATCCAAAATCCATTTTTGCCACTGACGAGAACAATGGCTCCCGCAAGATCTAAAATGAGCGGCACCATGGCAATCCGTACCAGCAACCCAAGGATGCAGCTGACAGCGGCTAGGACTTCGACCCAAGCGATACTCTGTGCGAGCGTGAGCTTCCAAGATTCAGGAATCCAAGTAAACGCAAGGAGTCCCAAGAACTGCTGCGACCAGCTTTCCGGTCCGGCCCATCCTAATGGTTCAAAGCGAACTAATTTATCCAAGCCGTGGGGCAAAAAAACCGACGCTAATGCAATGCGACAAAACAGCGCTGCCGCATTGCGGTGCGTTTTCATGATGGCCATGGTAAGCCGCTCCTTCTGCAAATCGTCATCAGCGGTTTCCTCAATGGGAGGCTTGATCTAGGCAATCGGATATGTGGCCTCGGCTCAAGTCCGAAAATGATTGCTGCGATGAAAATCGCCATTTATTCGGAGTGGCTCCGAACTCTTTCTATTCGGGCAAGTTTTGTACCCGCAACGCATGCCCCTAAGGCGCAGAGGCTGCTGAAAATGTAAAGATTTCGTAATGGAGTGGCCATAGCTGCTGGAGCAACCAGTTTCACGAGCTCACTCATTATATGAGCCAGAGGGCCACCAGTGACAATTAATCCACCGACGAGATTGCTCAGAAGACTCGCAATGCCAAAATACACAAGCGCAAATAACGTCTGCGCGCTAGCCTTTAACTCAGGCGGAGCGTGATCGTTGGCATAGGTTATCGCTGCGGCGTAGAAAAGCCCGAATGTAATACAATGCAGGGAAGATATGAAAATTATACTCAGCGCCGACGACGCTTGCCACACGAGAAGCCAGCGCACAGCTTGGACGGCTGCACAAAACACCATCAGCCGAACCGCACCGTGTCTAGCAATGAGACGGCTGGCGCCAAAGAATACTGGTAACTCCAATACCGCGGCTAGAGAGTAGGAACCCGATACTAGCCGCATATCGGCACCAAGTTCTACCATCAGAACCGACTGAAGGGAATAGCTGAGCGAATGAGCGAGTTGGTAAATGCACGCTGTCGCCAAAAACCACCGCATTGAACGCTGAGAAAAGAAAAAACGCTGGATGTCCCAGAAACCGCTTGGCCTGGGCGACTTAACGCGGCTTTCTGGGATCGTAAGAATCCAAGCAGCGGTAAGAACATTTGCCACGAGATAGAGCGGGAAAATAAAAGTAAGTCGCCCGGACGTGAACCTGTCCGCGATAATTCCTGTCGCCATGTTAGCGACAACGAATCCCAGCGAGGCATAAGCCCGAAGAGTCCCAAACCAACGATCGCTGCCGTGGTGGACAAATAACAGGCCGTGAAGTAACTGAATGATTGGCGTACTGAATATTTGGAAAACAAAGAAGGCGCCGAGAAGCAATGGCGACGCGGAAAGTTGGCCAAGAGCGCAAAAAAGTGCTCCAGAAATGAGAAGGTTGGTGAGTATGACTAGCTTCTTGGGTAGAAGGATATCTGCTACATACCCCCACGGCTGTTGAAATAACACAATGGCCAATCCCGACAATGCTGTGAATACGCTCACGATGCTCTCCGAGAGTCCAACTTCCCGCTTGAGATAAAGTACAAAGAATGGGAATTGGATTCCGACCGACATTTGCGCCAGAAAGAAAATCACACGAAATCTTTTGGCAGCGGGGAGTAACGGCTTCACTTTTGCGGATCCGAACGTTTATTTACTTCAACGCGGCCCTCTCCTGAGTCTAATCCGATCTGCTCGGCAATCGAAACGCGAACACAGGACGCCGGCCCATGTTCGGAAAATCTACAGCAAGTAGTTTTCAAGGGGGAGTAAACACTATTTTCACGGGGATTTCGCTTTGATATTACTTGGGTTACATCGCAAAAAAAAGCGTTGACGAAAACGCGGCATCGTGTTTGCGTAAAGCTGAGCGTGTGTTCAAGTGTCATCCGAAGACTTTCTTGCCGTTGGTGACAGAGTAGACACATAAACATGTCAAGCAAAGAGGGTGTTCCGATGGTGACGGGACTAAAACCTAAACTCATATCAGTGGTGGCGTTGAGCATCGTCGCGTTGTGGGCGACAGCTCAAAATCCTCCTGTGCCTACTAGCTCGTCAGGGACTTCTCCGGATGAGCTTCGGCAAAAGCTGGAGGAAAGGCGCCGAGGACAGTCAGGCTCGCAAGTACGGGGAAACGTCCAGCCGAATACCCAAAGCGGTAACGTTGCCCCGGCTCAGGCACTTGGGCAAGGCCAACTGCAGCAAAGCAGCGGACGGTATACTCGGCGGAGTGTTACCGAGAGCGTGACACCGTCGAGCGGTGGAGAGGGGGGGAGCGGAGCTACGCCCCAATCTGGAATTTCAGACCGCTTGCGCATCACTCGGCAACTTGAAGGTTCCAACTGGGCGGGGAGAACTGGGGGGCGTTCGGAGGGCACAAAGGATAGAATCCAACAAGGACGTCCAGGCGAGCCGGTGACTCCCACAACTTTGCAGTCGCTGCAACATAGCCAGCAGGAACAGGCGTCCGAGGGTGCGGTCTCGCGGGGAATCGAAAAAAAAGACATTCGGCGGGGTCGTGTTCAGCAAACACCGCCCAGCTCCCTACAACAGGGTGAGACGCAACAGGGATCACTGGCGGACCGCCAGCGTGAGCAGTTACGGCAACGTTACGAAGAGCTCAAACGTAAGAGTGAGCGCGGAGTTGGTGAATCAGGCACCCAGGCAGGTCAGCAGGACCAATCGCAGACCGGGAACCTGCAGACTCCGCCAAGCGGAACAAAACAAAGCCGCTTATCGCGGGAGGAGCTAAAACGCAGGCTAGAAGAGAGAAAACAAGGTCAGCAAACTGGTGAAACACAAGCCGGTTTGGGAACAAGCTCGCAGGAGCAGGGTACTCCGACGCCACAAATCGGAACGCGCTCAGGCCGCCTAACACGAGACGAGCTAAAACAAAAGTTAGAGGAGAAGCGTCGTGGCCAGAAAGGCCAGGAGGTAACGCAGGAGGGCCAAAGTGAAACCCAAGGAACTCCGGCAACCGGTACGACGGGTGGGCAACATGGTCAACGGCTCACCCGCGAAGAGATGCGTCAGCGGCTGGAAGAATTAAGGCAGAAAAGAGCACAGGGCCAACAACAGCAAGGAACGCCGGCAACTGGAACAGCGCAAGAAAGCCCCCAGACGAATCGAGAACAACTACTGCACCAACTCCGCGAAGGCAAGCGGGACCAAGCTCAGCAACTTTCGCAGGAAGAGCGCGAAAAAATACGAAACCTTTACCAGCAGGCGAAAGGGCAAAACCTTCGTGATTTAGCGCAGCAGCTGCGTTCGCAAGAAGGTGCAGGCAGTAAGGATTCGGAAGCTTTCAAAGCTCGTTTAGCGGAGCTTAGAAAACTGCAAGCCGAGGAACGGGCAAAACTCGTCGGTGCAAATCTTCAGGAGAGAAAGGCGGCGTTGGAAAGCAGACTCTCCCGGCAGCGTTTTACTGCGGAAGAACTTCGCCAGCGTTTCGGTGACGTCCAAACAAAGCCCCGCATTGAACTGGCGAAAAACGACCTTGAACGTCTCAATCGAGGAGATGTGCCGCCCCTTCTGCGTCCGCGCTACGACGAAGGAATTGTTCACCGGCCACTTGAGCGTGAATGGAGGTATCGCCACGAGCGATGGTTCTGCCCGCCGCCTCCGCCGCGCGGTGGTTTCGGAGTTGATCTCGCTGGTTTCCATTGGGAATACTGGGATGGCCGGCATCGCTACGACCACCATTGGGCCATCAATATTTTCATCAATATTGGTCACGTACGCTATGGCGGCTTTGATGGCGTTATTGTTGGTGGAAGGTACTTCTGCTACGGGTGGGGGTGGATAGACGGCTGTATTGATTACGGCGATTGTCGCGTTTGGGTCCCAGGCTTCTGGGCTCCGTACACAGTGACTGAGTGCTGCGAATGTGAGGTGTGGGTGCCGCCGGTTTACGACTGGGTATGGACTGGTTGCTGCTGGGAGAAAGTAATGGTGAGTGGGGGATACTTTGTGCGCCAACCTTCGGGCTGCCACACCGTCACGCGATGGCGGTGGGTGCCAGGACATTTCCAGTATTACCGCTGCTAGTTGCAGTGACAATACAAGCAGGCTCGTCGCTGTTAACTTTGTTGTAAGTTGAGAGCGCTAAGGATTTTACAGAAGCTAATCCTTAGCGCCTCAAATTTTTTTAATATCTACTTGAGAGCATTCCCCAAAAATGAGTTTTTTGTCCTGCCAGCAAATTAGATGGAAGATGATGTTCTTATGAGAGTGCTCCTGCGCCCGCAACCAGCTATCCTCATGGCTATTTGTTTAAAGCTGTCCACTGCGGTGGCTCCGTCCCAGACGTTACAGTCATTAGTACCAAGGCGGACAGAGGCAACGACGGTTACAGCGGACGTTCTCAGAACTGCCTGGGAGCTATGGCGAAGCATCGTTGGGCGTCCGGCCGTGAGATTTGCAGCACACTGCGACGATTTTAAGGAAGATTTGACGACGTCGCCAAAGGTCTACAACGAGTTGGCGGAGTCACTAAAACAGCAGCCATCTAGCGGCGCTGCCTTAGTTGGGCCGTTCGAGAAAGCAGCATGTCCAATTCTCCCATGGTGCGATCGTCCTATGCAACAGCCTAGGGGGAGCCTGAGCGGGAAAATTGTCTACTGCTCCGCAGGTCACGGCTGGACATGCGACAACACCAGCACCACTCTCTGGTACACGCAGAGACCCTTGTCTTTTGGTATAGTTGAAGACTATGGGAATCTGGACCAGCTTAACCTTTTTGCCGATGTGCTGTGGCGAATGGGAGCAACAATTGTCCCCTTCCGACCGTTGGGCGCGCAACCAATTGAGCGTGTTCTCGACAATTCAAACCGCCAGAATGTGAAATTTCAGGGGGCGTGGTATGATTCGACATCGCCGATTTACTTCGGCACCATCACCGACGAGGTGCCGTACAAATTTGCTCTGGCACACACGACCGAAACTGCCGTGGCGCGCTACTGCCCTTACCTGCCCGAAGACGACTTTTATCCAGTGTACTGCTGGGCGCGCGACGGAGCCGACCGCGTTCCCCAGCTCTACCGCATCCATCACGCTGGAGGCTACACAGAAGTCAGAGTGGACCACCGGGCTGTTGGCAAGGGGTGGGTCTATTTAGGAGAGTTCTATTTTCGTCGAGGATGGAACGGATACGTTGAAATTTCCAATAGGGTTGACGACCCCACCCTGGCAGACGGCCAGCACGTGGTGATTGCTGATGCGATAAGGTTTGGGAACGGAAGGGGGGATATTAATCGTGGCGGTGGTATTTCTGGCTACTCTCGCGAAGAAGAGGCGTCTCGTTACTGGGTCGAACGGATGCTGCCCATCGGTGCACCACCTATTTTTGAGCCCAACGAAACAACAGACCAGAACAACAATGTAGGTGCACCACCACGGATGGCGGCTTTCATGAATCGCGAACGCTACGGCACTTTCTTTGACCGAATTTATCTGGGCTTTCACACCAATGCGGTCGGTGGGCGGGGTGCTGTAGGTCTTTTCAACACAGATCCCGACAAACGAACCGATAGACAGGTGGAGTTTGCCCAAATTGTAGCTCAGCAACTCAACGACGATATGGCAACGTCATCGGGAAGAGGGTGGCCGGTAGACTGGTTTATCCGAAAGAAGCTTACAGATTCACATATTAACTTTGGAGAAATTCGGCGAGATGCTATTAACAACGAGATGTGCGCAACAATTCTCGAAGTAGCTTTCCACGACAATCATCTCGATGCGGTCCTAATCCGCGATCCTCGATTTCGGGTTTTAGTGGCTGATTCTGCAACGAAAGCAATTTTACGCTTCTTCAAATCATGTGGAGTCGCTTTGCCGGCTGACGGTTTACCTCCTAATGCGCCAGTTCTTTTATCAGCAACGGCACTGACGAGTTCCTCCGTTTGCCTAAAATGGAGTGCTGATGACGAGCACGGGGATACCTCCTGCCCACTCCGAGGGTTTCGTATTTATTACTCTTCGGACGGTTTCGCCTTTGGCGGAGGGGTGGACGTTGGCATCACCACAGCCGTGCTTGTCACGGATCTTCCCCATGCCGTTCCGCACTTTTTCCGCGTAGCGGCCTACAACGATTGCGGGGAAAGTCGCCCGTCCGCTGTTCTTGGCGCTTTTGCAGTTGGGGCCACGACCGCGCCACGGTGCCTCGTAGTGAATGCATTTTCAACATTCAGCGAAGAAATTGTGCTCTCCCGCACCGTGTCAGCGGGTTTGGGGGCGCCACTTCGCGAGGGAGGTGAGTTTGTACGCATAATTCCTCGAAAGATGAATGCCTTTAACTACGTTGCCCATTGGGGGACAGCCATCGCGAGTGCCGACGCTGAGTTTGACTCATGTGATATAAAAGAACTTAGTATGCTGCGAGACATCCCAACATCTTATGCCGCAGTGATGATTGCCCTTGGAAAACAGTCGGCGGAGGAGACCCCATTTCATCCGGTCTTGATGGATACTTTGGAGAAATTTCGCAAAAGTGGCGGTGCTGTCGTCCTGAGCGGCACAAATGTTGTGAAGTGCATGGAGCGGGTCGCCACTTTGGGCGAGAAGACAAGTAAGGGTATCAAACCGCCCAAAGCCGCTTGGCAGAAGATCAAGGCCACCACTGAAACTCTCCATCCCAAGCTTGTCGTTGGCCTTCCAACGGACATGTTTAGAGGGAAAGTGTTCCATCTCGATGATGGCGAGGGGGATGCGTTTGTCGCCACAGGCTGCGACGCCTTGAGTTTGGCCGGTGCAACACCCGTTCTGTATTACAACGGGGACAAAAACTCTTGCGCTATGCTTACTGTACCCCGCAGCGGCGGTTACGGTCCTGTTGCGATTGCTGGCTTTCCGTTGGAGTGCGTTCAGCCAGCGGGTGATCGAGCCGCTTTGTTCAGGTATTTGCTCGAGGTTATAGGGAAATCATCTCCAGTAACAAAAGGCGCGCAACGGCACCGCTCGCGCTAGGGGAGATGTCGCTCTTGCACTGAAATACCTGACTCAGATGAGCTGGTTACTTTACTCATCAGAACGTATCGTCGCTGAGGCGGATGGCATGGCGCAGAGGACGAAGAAGAACCACATTGGACTTGCGAAAGTAAATGAAGTGATGAAATGGCGGATCGTTATCCTCGTTGCGGATTAGCATCGGCTCTTCGTATTCACCTTGAGCTTCCAGCCATCGAACGTGATTCAATCGGATGAAGGCATGATCGGGTGCTGTGAAAAATTCATCCAACGTGCAATCGAGCTCCCCAAACCATTCCTCAGCTTCCTGACCTAACCGCAAAGTCACGCCTACCCACGGCTTCTTACTCATGTTCAATCCCTCACGAACCATGGCGTCCTTTCTGCCACTTATGAAGTTGCAGAGTTTTACCCCACGAGTGTAAGCCAAGGTGCAACCACAATTTGTTAGCCGGAGGCACGGCGAATGTCACACAGAGTGAAAGCTGTGTACTTATTCCTTTTGGCGATGTTGTGCATCTCACAAACGTTTGCGCAGAATTGGCGTATTGGTGAGCGTGTTAGGGAGTGGAAACTAGACAACGGCTTCACCGTACTATTCCTACCCCGAGAGGGGAAACCATTCTTCAGCGCAGTGACTTACGTAGACGTCGGGGCAGTGGACGAGCCGATCGGGCGGAGCGGAATGGCACACCTGCTGGAGCATATGGCCTTTAAAGGAACTCCGTGGGTAGGGACGCGCAATTGGAATGCCGAGCGCGCTAAGCTTGTGGAAGTTGAAGAGACGGTTCAGCAGTTGCGCTTGCGTGACGCCTTGGGCCGTGCCACCACCGACGCCGCGCACCTCCGGAAAAGGCTGGCAGAGTTGATTGCTGAGGCCCAGCAGTTCGTTGTTCCGAATGAGTACGATCAGCTCGTGACGCTCGCAGGAGGGCAGCAGGTCAACGCCACAACAAGTGCTGATTATACGAACTATTACATGACACTGCCTTCGAACCAGCTTGAGCTGTGGGCGATGCTCGAGAGTCAACGCCTCGCCTATCCCGTGTGGCGCGAGTTTTACAAGGAACGTGACGTCGTTGCTGAAGAACGTCGTATGCGAATGGAGGATGATCCCGAGGGGCGACTTTATGAGGAGTTCATAGCCAGTGCATTTAAGGGGCATCCGTACGGAGTGCCAGTGATCGGCTGGATGTCGGACATTTTGAGCCTCACAGCGACCGATATTAACCTATTTTACCGCCAGTGGTACGTGCCACAAAACATGGTGGCAGTCGTTGTTGGGAGTGTTCGTGAGGATGAGCTTCGGCAAGTAATTGAACGTTACTTTGGTAGCCTGGAGGGACGAGAAATGCCACCTCGGCTAGCAACAGAAGAACCAGAGCAAAGAGGTGAACGCCGAGTTCGGCTCGTTGTCGAGGCTCAGCCGCAGCTGGTCATGGGCTGGCACAAGCCCCCCCTGCCCGCGGACGATGCTGTCGTCTTTGAAGTTCTTCAATATGTGCTTACGGATAATGGCCGATCCTCGAGGCTGTATACGGCCCTCGTGAAGCAGCGAGGTTTGTGCGAGTCGGTCTCGTCGTTTACTGCTCCCGGCGAGAAATACCCAAACTTGTTCTGCATTTGGGCGACCCCTCGCTCTCCCCATTCACCCGAGGAAGTGGAAGAGGCAGTGTGGAAAGTTCTCGAAACGATAAAGCACGATGGTGTGACGACCGACGAATTACAAATGAGCATCGCGAAAGCTGAAACCTCGCTGGCTCGTGAACTGGATAATGACCTTGGGTGTGCCAAACAGCTCGGCCATTACTATCTTATCACACGAGATTGTTCTTACATCGACAAATTCCTGGCTGCAATGAGGCATGTTGACGTTGCCGACATCCAACGCGTTGTGAGAAACTATCTCGATCGCGATAAAGTCACCGTTGCGACAATCAAAAAAGGAAAGACCGAATCTTTATCTCCAGCAGAGAACGTCAGCGCAAGGCCGAAAAAGAGCAGTAGCAAACCGCAAAGCATTGGGAAAGGACATTAAATATGGCGCTATTATCAGTGCGTTCAGGAGTCTTTCCGACATTGGATATATTAATACGTCATCATAAGGATATGTTAGCATTCGTTTTAGGTTTTTTATTAATTATGATAATGTTGCCAGAACATGCCATCGGCGAAGTGATGGTTGCCCGGTGCTCGCAGTCTGAAAGTGCATACCCTCCTGCTTTAGAAGGTGATACAACCCTGACAATTCGACGGGGACAATTGAAGTTTCCGGCGCGTCCCGAACAACTGCAGCCGGGAGAATTTGTTTTTGATGTACCAAAGGTGTCTCAAGGCGTCTTGCCGAACGGGATTAAGATTTTTACCTACGAGGCGCGCGAAATACATGCGTTCTACTTTATTGTCTTGGTGGATGCTGGGAAGATTTGGGACCCCGCTGATAAGCTTGGGCTTGCTGAACTGACTGCACGTTGTTTGCGGGCAGGAGGAGCTGGCTCCTTGTCTCCAGACGACTTCGATAAACAGCTTGATCAGCTTGGAGCGAGTCTCACTGTGGATGTCCAAAGGGATTATGTGCGTTTCGACCTGATCTGCTTGCCTGACACTGCACCCAAGGCCGTTGAGTTAGTACGTTTGATGCTTACGGCTCCACGCTTTGATGTGGAAGTTCTTGATCGCGAAAGGCAGCTCCTACGCGAGCGCCTTGTACGCGAGGATGATGATCCGGCAGAAGTCGCTCGCCGCGAGTTTCGCAAACTTGTTTACGGCACCACCCATCCTCTTGCGCGCACGCCGTTGCCCAAGGACGTTACGAAATTAGATCGCCAGGACATCCTGAGCTTTTACCGTTTACGCTACTTCCCTCAAGCCGTAAAGCTCGGAATTGCGACAGCTAAGGCATCAGAACCGCGCGGTTGGGAAGAGACCTTTTCATCTTGGACGACGAAAAATGACATTGCCACCACAGCCGACCGCAGCGCCGTTCCGGCGGACAAGTCGCCTGCATATCATGGCGTCTACTTGGCCGGCAAAGACATGCAGCAAGTCATAATTCGGTTGGGACATATTGGGCGCCCACGGGATCCGCGTGACCAAGCGGCTGTTGACGTCCTCAACAACATTCTCGGTATGGGCGGACTCACAAGTCGTCTCATGCAGACAGTGCGCACTAAGCATGGCCTTGCCTATGCCGTAGGAGGGGGAGTTTTTGAGGACACGCCAGCCGGACTATTCGTCGCTATTGCCAGCACTAAGCGAGATAGAGCAGCAGATACTCTTGCTCTTATGAAAGATGTCATCCGGCAGATTATCCAGAACCCTCCCTCCGCAGCAGAACTCGAAACAGCGAAACGCGACGCCATGTTCTCTTTCGCAAACCGCTTCGTGTCTCCACCTGACGTCGTCGTTCAATATCTCTTGGTGGACCTTTACGGCTATCCGAAGGATTACTTAGCGACCTATATCAATGCAGTGAAGCAAGTAGCGGCAACCGATGTGGCTGAGGTGGCGAGGCGTTTCATTGACCCGGAAAAAATAACAGTCCTCGTTCTAGGAAATCCGGATGTTCGAGCAATTCTTGAAAAGAACTTTGCTCCGGTCCAATCTTGGCCACCTCCAGGGGGACGCAGGCGTGAGCAGGAGCGTAACTAGTTGGCGAAATTCGCCGGGCTCGACCAAGTAAGCCCGCGCTGCAAGTTCGTCTGATCGGAGATGTGTAGGTGTCTTTAGGCGATCTAACAATTGCATGGGATGTCCGAATGATAGAACACACGGGCATCGGCACCTATTTGCGTGGATTATTACCCGCTCTAGTTTCGGCAGGAAAAGCTCAGGGAATCAAATTTGCACTTTTGGGGTCTCGCGATAAACTTCAGCAATGTCTAATGCTAGACGACAACATTGTCTACGAACAGTATCAAGCGGATGTGTACAGCCTTCGTCATCAGTTGTGCTTTCCAGAGTTCAAAAATGCCGTTGCTTATCATTTTCCGCACTATGACGTTCCCTTACTCTTTTCTCGGCCTTTTTTTGTGACTATCCACGACATCATTCCTCTGTTAGCACCAGCATATCGCTTTCGTTTCGTGTACAAATCGATTGTAAGACTCCTTGCGTCAAAGGCGACAAAATCGTCGCTACACGTATTTGTGCCTTCACAGCATGTTGCGGATTCGCTTGTGAGAGAACTCGGCCTACCAGCATCGAAAATTACAATAACTCCGTACGCTCCGTTACCCCTATTTTGTGCTAATACTCAGGTCGAGACTCACTCGATAATTCAGCGTTTAGGAGTCTCACAACCCTATTTCTTGTGCGTGAGTTTGCATAAGCCCCACAAAAATCTCGAGTTTTTGTTGAGAGCCTTTAGGCAGCTGCATACCCGTGGCACTTGTGTCCATTCTTTAGTGCTGGTCGGAACCGGGTTACGAAATAGAGCCAAGTTGGTTCAACTAGTTGCACAATTATTTGGGACAGAGCACAAAGCCTGGGTTCGCATACTTGACGACCACCTCTCAGATGCCGAAATGTGCGCCATCTATCGCGGAGCGGATGCTGTTATTCATCCTTCCATGGTTGAGGGCTTCGGAATGCCCGTGGTGGAAGCCCAGGCTGTCGGCGTCCCGGTTGTAGTTCCTGATCTCCCGTGGGCAAGGGAAACCGCAGGCGAGGGTGCGGCATACTTCCGTGCGTCAGAAGTTGATAGTCTTGTGCAGGTGCTAGAACTTCTTGTTACAGATGGCTCGATCCGATCGGATCTTGTGCGCCTCGCAAAAACTAATGTTCAGCGCTTTTCCTGGTCGCTGTCGGCATCTAATGTACTAGATATTTACAAAAGTTGTTTGTGACACGCATCTGGCGTTGATGTATGTGAATGAAAGGCTTTACCCAACGGGAATGTTACGTGCTGTATTAATGATGGGTAGCAACGCGGGTAGTTGGCAATGGCAACGATCCGATGGGGAAAAGTCAGAAAACCTGGTCGAGCGTTTTAAACATGGCGTTGATGGTAAACTGGGGAGCTACAGGGTGGTCACATCGAGGACCAAACCACTTCTTTCGGCAAGGTATCTTGCCTTTGCTCTTTTGCTGGGTATTATCTATGGGGTGGGCTCAAGCCACCCCTGACATCGAACTTTGGTTAGGGGAGAGGACAGGGCGCTTTGGCGACTATGAGTTTGCAATCCTTGGTGGGCGACCGGACTATCCCACGCCCACAGGGGCATTTGTTGTTCAATGGAAAGCTCGCTCGTGGTGGTCTCGCCAGTGGAACGCCCCCATGCCCTATGCTGTTTTCTTCCGCGGTGGAGCGGCAATTCATGAGGGAAGTCTCTCTATTCCCAGCCACGGTTGCATCCATGTCAGCCAGAAGACCGCACGCTATATTTTCGACAATTCTAAAGAAGGCGTGACGCGTGTGTTCGTTTATCCGTAGGCTCGTGGGGACCTGTGAGCAAGGCTATGAGCCCTTTTGCCGGTAAGAATGACTGCCCTCACTTGCGGAAAAACTGGTTGCGCATTAGCTCAGTTCGGACTCTCTATCGTAAGTCGTGATGCCGCATGTCGAATTCGCATTCTTGAATCTCCACAGTTGGTACTCTAGCACAGGGGGAGTGCCAAGTGTTTCGGAACTTGTGGACAGACTGGCAAGCCTTGGCTATCGCTCAGCTGCGCTCACTGATTATTGTTCCCTCGCGGGAATCCCAGAATTTGTGGAGCTTTGTCGCTCTCGTAATATCAAGCCTATTGCAGGGGTAGAGCTTCCCGTTGAGCTTTTAGGCGGTGAGTCTAGAATAGTGGATCGTCTCCTTCTTCTCGCTGAGGACGACTTTGGGTACTCCAACCTTTCGCGCCTCACGACGGTCTACTTAGCAAAAGCATCTGATTTGCGTGAAAAAGTCTCAGCCAGAGGGCAGGCTCCCTGTGTGACGCTCGATGACCTCCAAGAGTTTGTACGCGGTGTGTTCGTCTTGACGGGGCTTCGAGATGCCTCTGTCTATCGTTTTTTAAGTGAGGGGAACCGTGAGATGGCGCTCAAATGCGTCTCTCAGCTACTGGCGGTGTTCCCCTCCCAGAATGTTTACCTTGCAGTGCCTTCCCCGATGTATGCGGCCGCAGCCGGAAGTGTTTCTCGTGAAAAACGTATTCGGCCGGTCGCCTGTCCCTCGGTGTACTATTTGACCCCACCCGACGAATTGGCTTATCTTTACCTGTGTGGGGCACAGTGCCCGTCGTCGTTTTCGCTCGAAAATGCGGGGCAGAGTGGTGAACTACGGCATTTAGCGCGAAAGGAGGAGGTCGCGGAGTTCTATCGCGGCAATGTAGCTCTTTTGGCTGCATCAATCGAATTGGCAGAACGATGTCGCGCACTCGCCGGCAGTTTCCGCCCTCGCTTCCCTTCCATACCAATGCCGAAAGGGCAAGTGCCCAGCTCTTACATACAGGATGCCGCGGCACGCGAACTCATGCAGCTTTATCCCGAGCAAAGGCGCGAGCTTAACCAGCGTGTTGGCAAGGAGGTAGATAAATTTGCAGAGGCCGGGCTCCTGGAAAAATTCGTGTTGTTACATTCTCTTCTGAACTATTGCCGACAGCGTGGCGTCACCATGGGAGTTGGGAATCCCGAGTTAGTTACAAGCCTCACCGCCTTTGCTCTCGGCTTAACTCAAGTTGATCCGATTTTTTTTCGCCTCAATTTTGCTGGAATCTCTAGCAAGCTCGCGGCCGACAACGCCGCTGAATGTTTTGCCATTGACCTCCCGATTGAGGCAGCTGCAATCGTAGCCGAATTTTTCCAGCACGAGTTTTGGAGCGAGGACAATCGCGCCGCCGGCCGGCTATGTGCGCGTGTTGGGAGATATTGTGCACTCTCCAGACACGTTCTCATCCGTCAACTCCTCGCATGGATGGGAATTGGGGGCGACGAAGCTCATCTGGTGGATGTTTCAGAGCGCGACGGAATTCGACCTTTTTCCAGTTTTGTCAAGTCCCCGTTTACCACGATAACTCTACCCAATGTTCAGGTCGCAAATTTTGTGTTAAGCCGTTTGCTCGGTCGCCCTGTTGAATTTTATTATAGTGAAAACGAATTAGCGATTTCAGGCACAAGGCTCGACAGTCTAACGCCACTTCTGAGTCTCGATGGTCAAGCGGTGACCCAAATGAGTGGCGATGCTCTCAAGATTCTTCGTGTCCCACGTCTAGTGCTTTCCTCATCACCCCAGCTACGGATTCTCGACACGGCCGTGCGGTGGATTCGTGAAGAGCTCGACGAACCCGACTTCGTTGTCTCGCGCAAGCCTCTCGACGATGGGAGGACTTACGAGTTGCTCCGACGGGGCTTAACGCTGGGAATTGTGCCTTTCGAATCTATGGGTATGCGTCACCGATTACGCCGTGATGCCCCCCGAACTTTTCATGGTTTGCTTAAGGTCCGAGCGGCTGAAGCTGCCGCTACAAACGAAGAAGGCGACATCCAGCACTTCATCACTGAATGCCTTTTAGGCTATCGCCTCGCCTACGTCAAAGCTCATTATCCATCGTTCTTTTTTGCAGCCCTTTTTTCGCGAATGGCCGTGTCAGAACAGAGTCGCGCGCTCGCCCCGTACCTCCGCGAAGCCCGCGAAATGGGAATCAAAGTACTTGGTCCCGATATCAACAGAAGCAGCTTCCAATTTTCTATCGAAAGGAATGCTGTGCGCTGCGGTCTTTGCCTGGTGAAAGGTGTTGGCGAGCGTACTTATCGCGAAATCAATTCGGCACGCGCGCAGGGTGAATTTCAGGATCTCCTCGACCTGCGCAGGCGCACAGAACGCCGAATTGTCCATTCGGCCGTTTTGCAGAATCTTGTTCGAGCTGGAGCTCTCGACTGTTTCGATCTCAATCGTCATCAATTACTCGCTATGGTCGAGCAGCTTAGCCAAATCGAAATCGAAGATTACACCACCGTCTTGTCGGAGGAATTTGAACTTCAAGCTCCCGACGTCGACCCACCGACCCCCCGTGAACTAGCCAATCTTGAGTTGGCGGCCACGGATCTCACGATCTCGGTTGATCTTTTGGACGTTTACAGCCAGGTGGTGAAACGAAGTGGAGCTTTGCGATTTGGGGCGCTTAATCGTCGTGCTGTTGGCTGCGACGTGGCCTTAGTCGGCTACATTAACCACGTGGACTCTAAACCAACTTTGGAAAACAACACAGAAATCTATTACGTGGATTTCGATGGTTACCCTGTTACACTGCCGGCCAAAGTTAAGCAGGCATATGCATCAGCGATCTCTTCCAATGAGCCAGTACTGATGATTGGCACGGTACTGCTTGACGCAGGAAGAGATCTCACCGTACGTGCGTCGGCCCTCTACACGATGGATGAAGTCGAGTTTCTAGGTGGCGCTGTGCGCAAGATGACGCTCAACCTTGAAGCAGAAAATTTCCAGACAATGCGCTTGCTTTATTCGCTTTTTCGCAAGTTTTCTTCCGGATCCACTTTGGTGGAAGTGGGAAAAACTCCGCCGCATTCTTCATGCAGACTGTTAGCTTGGCTTCTGAGCCGGAGGAAGGTATTTTTCTGTCCGCCGCTTTACCACCAGCTAAGAAAAATGTTGGCAGAAAACCAGTTGGAAATGACTTTCACCAACGAAATGGCTCGCCAGCATGCAATGCACTTGCTAAGTTCTCACCGCCACATAAAGAATGTCATGTGAGCGGAAGCAAAAAGAGCAACAATGTTCAAAACAATTTAACATAGGAGTGCTAAAGATGATGAGACGTCTTGCGCTGCTCACGGCTGCGCTTGCAGTGGGTACTTCCGTCCAATCGCCGGCAAAACCATTTGCAGTCTTTCACACTTCTAAAGGCGAATTTGTTGTGGAGCTTCTTCCCGAAAAAGCACCAAAGACAGTGGAAAATTTTATCGGTCTCGCCACCGGAAAGAAAGAATGGCAACACCCTGCTACAAAAGAGGTGATGAAAGGGAAGCCACTTTATGACGGAACGGTTTTTCATCGAACGATACCCAAATTCATGATTCAGGGCGGTGATCCACTGGGTACGGGCACAGGTGGACCTGGCTATACCTTCGAAGACGAGTTCAGCGATTTAAAGTTCGATAAAGAGGGTTACCTCGCCATGGCTAATAGGGGGCCCAACACCAACGGGAGCCAATTTTTCATCACAGTGGCCCCAACGCCTCATTTGAACAATCGCCACACCATCTTTGGCAAGGTCGTCAAAGGAATGGATGTTGTCGTCGCGATTTCCGAGTTGCCAAGCGAGCCAGGAACTGGACGCGCTCTAAAACCCGTCAAGCTAGAACGTGTAGAAATTCGTGACACCCTTGAACCAGCTTCTTCAACGGACAATAAGTCCACCTCGGCCACCAAGTGAATTGTTGCTTATTTTACCGTGTAAAGTTGCGGGGGCGGAAAAACGCCGCCAAGAAAGCATGTTGTCAAAACGAAGCGAGGTAAAGCCCATGCCTATCTACGAGTATCGCTGTTGCGACTGCAGCAATGAGTTTGCCGCTCTGGTCTTCTCGGAAAAGGACCGGAATGATTTGGAATGTCCACACTGCCATAGCAGAAACTTTGAGAAACTCATGAGCGCCAGCTCTGTTGGCTCGAGTAGTTCGGCACCGTCCGTCCCCGCTTGCGGTATCAATGCAGGCCAGGCCTGCCCATACGGATCTTGTGGCTGTCAATAAAAGAGGAGTTCTAACGGTGATCCCGAAAGGACGCACGCGCGATACCAGTCCCGAGAAGATGCCAGTCATCACAACGGGAATTTGTATGTCTAAGCAGCAGAAGCCAACTGCGCCTGAAAAACTTACTGGTGGGAATCAACCTGCCGATGAACACGAAGCCGCCAGGCTCGTGTGCGAGTTCATACGAAGCTCAGAGTAGTCGTTACTCTGCTTGAGAGCGGTCGCGGGGAATGAAAAACATCAGACGTGTATTGAGTGTCCGAAATTCCGATTGCCGCAACTGTTCATAGGTGTTGGCGATGGCTTCACGGATTTCTGGGATTTTCCCTGTCTGGTCGAGGTCTAGCGCAACGAACTTTACCTTTTTCTCCCGCAGCGCATTGGCAATGCGCTCAACAGTCACGACTCCCGCTCCACGGACTTTATCTTGCCTCTCATTATAGTACTTAAGCGTCCATAGGAAGATCTCTGAATAATCGCATATGATCCGTCGCTTAGCGAGAAATGCATAAAAAGGTGGAGCAAGAATTTCATCGTTCTCGCCTGTGTGCTGACGGATAAGCTCTACTACCTGCCGTGTCCGGTACTCGTCCAATTCGTATGTTTCTTGTTTCAAAGTGCGCCAGATGAATCCGATCCCTGGCCCGCAAACCACGGTCGTTGCAGCAATGGCAATAAAAAGCCGCAGGAGGGGAATCGTGCTGGGCCCGTGCGGCTTTGTCCCTTCGCTTTCTTCTTCTTGTCGTTTCCAACCGACAATAGAGGTCACCGCCAATGCAGCAAAAGCTGCCATCGCAGGCTCACCAATCGTGAAAATGTAATCCATTGTCCCACCTTTGGACACATAGACTACCGAAGCCATAAATCCCAGCGAGCCCCAGCCCACAAGCTCAACTGGCCAGGTGTGCCTGCCTTTCATCAGAAAAAGATAAAGCCCAACCAGGGCCAACACGATGTAGCCTGTCTCTTATACACATCT
>JANZZJ010000254.1 GCA_026419455.1 Candidatus Sumerlaeaceae bacterium
ACCCCCAGCAGCCCGAAGTCACCCTCCGCACCGGTGATATTGTCGATAACGCAACATACGGCCCTGACATCAAACCCGACTGGGATGCAAGCGATCTCCTTGATGTCGCTCCCAAGGATCCATACACTGGCGATCCCGATACCTATCCTAGTGGCACCACTGATCCCACCTCGCGCATCGATCGCATTTACGTCACAAATAGTGTCCTCGGTGTGGTTAACGCGTTCGTACTAAACACCAAAACGATGACAGCCTCACAGCGAGCAGCAGCCGGGCTTCAAAGCGGAGATACTGACAACGCTTCCGATCACCTCCCCGTGGTGGCAGATTTTGCCATCCTTGTCCCCGTGACACTGTCGCAGTGGAAAGTTGAGTGAACAAGTTTCTGTTTTAAGGTTTCCCGGGCTGTAGAATCACAACCCCGGCACTGGCAAGCTCTCGCTTCGCACCGGAAGGTTCGCCCCATGCAATTCATTTGCTTTTCTCTCTACGTGTGAGGCACACTAACCAGTTAGCTGGTCAAACCCTTGTTTCAATTAGGAGGTTTCCTCAAATGTATAGAAGGACATTCATTACCCCCATCGCCCCAGCGATACTGATCATATTCACGGTTGCCCTAGCCTCGGCCCAAAGTTCCAGCCTTACCACTGCCCAGATCGCCCAGGACAAAGTCGGACAGGTGGTTGAGTTACAAGGCACAGTGAAGAGTTTTCAACCTTCGCGTAGCGAGCGCGCTCCTAACTCCTTCAAGCTAGAGGATTCTGCCGGATCAATCAGGGTAGCCATTTGGCCGGACGTCTTCTCAAAAATTTCCCAAAACGCGTCGCTGCGCGACGGCGCAAAAGTTAAGGTGAAGGGTAAGGTCGCCGAATTCCGGGGAGCATTAGAGATCCATGTCAACTCGCCCAGCGACGTTCAGATCGAAGGTGGCACCACGCCTGCTCCGGCTGCTAGCGTGTCGCCCAACCCTGCATCCGGCACCCAACCCGTGGTAACATCTGCTCCACCGGCTGCCGGCATCACCCCGATTGCCCAGATCTCCAATGACAAGATCGGACAAAAATTCACCATTCAGGGAACAGTGAGCAGTGCACGCCGCCCGAGCACCGAACGCGCCCCTTACATCCTTAAAGTCAAAGATGCCACCGGTTCTATTGACGTTGTATTTTGGCAAGACTTTGCCAACAAACTCAGCGAGGCACAAAAACCTAACGAGGGAGATGTTGTGCGCGTCACTGGAACACTCGGCGAGTACCGCGGCAGCCTTCAGTTAAAGCCACAGTCTCCAGCCGACATCCAAACGGAAAAAACAAATCCCGAGCTCAAAAAAGCCGCGCCCAGCGCGGGCGCCCAAAATCCTCAGGCGGGAGCCACTACGGCTCCCGCCCCTGACTTCTCCTCGGCGCAAGAAGGGACAATCCTAGAGGTTTCCGGTAAGGTGGTCAAAGTCGAACGTTCACGCCTAGGTCAAACACTCACAATCAACGACGGCAAACAGTCGTGGGAAGTGATCGTCTGGAGCACTGCGTCCGGTCTCCGCCCGGCCATCGAACGTGTGCGCGGCGGCGAGGACGTCACACTGCGCGCAAAGGTCCACATCGTGGATGGAAAGAAAATTCTGATCGTCACTTCACCAGAAGACGTTATTTATGTTGGCTAAGAAAACCACCACACCCTCAGTCTCTCCTCCCCGCCACCTCACTTTCACCTGACACCACACCACCTCCGCATTCTGTCTGCTCTGACCGCCAGGTTGAATTTCTTGGCAGCTAGGCCCCAAAAATAGTGCCCGGGCGCTTGGGAGCGGGCGCCCGGGCTTCTCCGGGAGGGGGGTGGAGAATCACCTGTTTGGGGCAGGTGAAACTTTTATTTTCCTTATTTAGCTTTCACACTTTAATAACACAAAGTAGAACGATTTATTTTCTTATCTCATTGAGCAATTCTCATACCGGCCCAGCGAGGGCCATTTTTGCGGCCACCTATTTGGCTCACATGCCGTACAAACACACAGTATTTAATCACATTTAGAGATTAGATACAGTCGTATTAGTAAGAACAACCCACCTGTGGATAGACCTGAGTAAGTCTTCACTTATCAATTAATTATACTCAAAAATCTAATGTGGAAAACCGCTCGAGTTTTCCGCAGCTGACGCCAGCAGTGTGGATGGTTTTTGCTTGGTCCAATGTTCGCACCCGATTTATTCCCAGTTTGCTCTTGGGTGTGAAAAACTGACACCCAGGTTTTTCCAATTGTATTTTCACTGAACAAAATCTTCACTCTTTTCGATCCACGCACTCTTAAAGGCAAATGGCCACTTTTCCACAAGAACTTCCCACAGGCTTTGCACAATGTGAGTTTAGGTTTAAAATAAATACGCCATGCTTTAGGTTTCACGGCTCTTATCGAAGAACACAAGTCGGCGACAATGCGGGCAGAGTTCCACATCTGCTTTTTCCTTCAGTTCTTGCACGAAGTGCAAAGGCAGGAGGGTGCCACATCCCCCACAGGCTCTGTCACACACACGGACAACAACAGGTAAGGGATGTTTTTCCAACAATCGCCGGAAAATCTCACCGATCTCCTCGGGGAGTTGTTGAGCAAGGCGGTACTCATCGGCTTTCAAAGCCTGCTCAAGTTTTTCCGCTTCGTGGCGGACATGTTCGAGCCGTTTTCGTTCCTGCTCCCACTCAGCAGCGGATAACGTCCACTCGTCTCGTCTTTTCTTCAGCTCTCGCTCAATTTGATCCTGCTCGTCCATGAGACGAAGAAGTTGCTCGTCGAGACTTTCCCGTTTTTGCTGAAGCGTGTGTATTTCGTGTTCGGCCGCTTCACATTCCTTTGGGGTTCGGGCAATACTGAGGCGGTTTTTTGCCCGTTTGAGTTTTTCTTCCAGCGTCATCAGCTCTAGCTCGCCGTCGCGAATCTGCTTTTTGATTGCTTCGTGTTTTTCCTCAAGGTTCTGAAGCTGTTGCCGTGTTTGACTGACCAGTGTGGAAATCTCGTGGAGTCTGCGCGAGCAGGCCAACGATTGTTCCCTTAACTGTTGCTGCTCCTTCTTCACACCTTGTAGCTCGAGAAGTGTATGGATATCGGCTTTCATATCACATTTCCTCTACCGCCAAAGTCCCTCGGTCCCCAGGTAGGAGTCGGACCGCATATCATAAGCTGGCGCACGGATCATCGTAGCGTTCAAAAATATGTAAAATTACGAACTTCCCCCGCATTTCTAACTCCTGGGCGACGAGTTTCGCTAGCGCGGCCGCTACGACTTTCTCGCTAGCAGCATGACCGAGGCAAATTAGGCTCACACCCCGCGCAAGCAGCTCCTGTGCTTTGTGGTAGCTAATTTCTCCCGTAATCAGAACGTCGGCGAGCTCACGCGTGATACGATCAGCCAAAGTTCCAACACTACCAGTAGCAATAGCCACGCGTTCGACCTTCGCCGAAAAGTCTCCTCCTAAGGAAGCCGCTTTCGCGCCGCACCTCTGGGCCGTCAGCTTGGCAAGTTGAGCGAGGCGCACGGCCCGCGGCAGCCGACCCACGACCCCAAGCCCAGATGAGCTCTCGAGCTGGCGCAGTGGATACACATCGTACGCCACCTCCTCGTACGGATGAACTTTTTTGACCTCGCGAAGAACATCCTTCAAATTTTCCTCCGGCACTAATGCCTCGAGGCGAACTTCTTGTGCCTCTTCAAACTTGCCAACTTTACCTTGGTATGGATTGGCTCCCTCTTCGGGCTGATAAGTACCGGTGCCGGGAGCGCGAAAAGTACAGCGCGAGTAATTACCAATCCGACCTCCTCCTCCCTTATGGATAGCTTCAATAACAGCTGTCACGTGCGTAACAGGAACAAACACAGTGAATTTGAACAGGGCTGGGGACGTGCAGGGCTCCAAAGGACGTCTTTCTTCAAGTTTGAGAAAATCCGCCCAAACGCCATTCGTTCCATGGTCAACGCGGTCAAGGTTTGTATGGGCAACAATGAGTGACATATTGCGGCGCACAATGCGGCAGATTAGTGCGCTGGTTCGCGACTGCTCGCTGAGACTTTTAATCGGCGCAAAAATCAAAGGGTGATGCACAAGAAGAAGCTCACAGCGGTGACGCTGAGCAAATGTTAAGAACTCCTCGGTCACCTCAAGACCAACGGCGATGTTTTTCACAGGCGCCGCTAGATCCCCAATTTGAAGCCCCACGTTGTCCCACTCGTAGGCCAATTTGAACGGAGCCACACGGTCAACAGCCTCGACGACGTCTCGCACTCGCACACTCATGAGGTCTCCTCACATCTTGGGCATGATCTCAAACTCGCTACGATATACCAATCATGTGGCCAATGGCAATCGGTAAAGCAACACCAGCCTCGCGCTTGTGGGGTGAAAGAAATTTCAGCGTGCATCTCAAAGGAAAATAATCCGTTGATGAGTGGCAGGCAGAACTTAGATAAACAATCAGGCAAAAAAGATTACCACAGATGACAACACTTTTAGGGAGAAAGCAGTGAAAACTCTGGAAGAGTGGAAAAAATACTTTTCCTGCGACTCTTTTGCCACAGGAATGGGAGCTGAGCTCGTTGAGCTCGAGCCAGGGCGTGCCGTGGCACGTATGCATGTTGATGAACGACATCTCAACGCTGTCGGGACGGTTATGGGGGGAGCAATTTTTACACTTGCGGATTTTGCATTCGCTGCAGCGTCGAATTCCCACGGGACTGTGGCAGTTGCCAGCGACGTGCATATCTCATTTGTTCGCGCTGTGACCGAGGGAGAGCTCATTGCCGAGGCTGTCGAAGTCTCACGTGGGAAAACGTTGGCCCACTATGATGTCAGGGTTCGTGATGCCGAAGGAAAGATTGTAGCTTTGTTCCACGGCACAGCTTTTAGGAAGAATGAACCTCTGAGACGCCGATGCGATTAAGTTGGCTTTGTTTGAAGCTGCCTCGAGCCCATCACATTTTTGGAAAGACCTACCCCCTTTGCTCGCGTCGGTGAGGGAGAAATCTCTTCCTGCGAGCAAAAGGCAGAACAACCCAAATGTCCCCGGTCACCATAGCGGTCCTGCAAGTGGGTCGCTGCGATCGAGAAAAGTGCGTGCCCACGCCTCAAACATGAGTAGGGCCCAGAGTCGGTGCGCGTGGTTTTGCGCACCGCTCATGTGCTGATCCACGATTCTTTTCACGTAAGACGGTTCGAAAAAACCCCGGTTTCGTGAGCGTTCGCTCAAGAGAAAATCTTCTAGGAGCCCTCTCAGTGTCGTGCGGAACCAAAGTCCGATGGGCACCCCGAAACCTTGCTTCGGTCTGTTGAGAAACTCATTTGTGAAAAAGCGTCCTGCTATCTGTTTGAGAAGGAATTTCAGCTGCCCATTGGGGAATTTAACCTCAACGGGCAGCCGGGCTGCCCACTCCATGAGAACATGATCGAGGAGGGGAGAGCGCCCCTCGAGAGAAACCGCCATCGTCGTTCTATCCACTTTCGGCAGAAGAGCGCCAGGCAAATACAACATGACATCGGCGAACATCATCCTGTCTATTGGCTCAATCGCTGTCCCGTTAAGCATGGTTGCTTCTGTCAGATACTCTGAATCTGCAATGGGACCATGAAGACTGTCGCGATGGAGGTTAAGGAAGAGCTCGCGTTTTTGATAGTCGCGAAAGATGACCATCATCTGCACGTAACGGCTTTCGAAGGGCATAAGCGACACGCGGTTAACGTAGTTCCACAGCTCAAGCTTTGCAGAAGAGGAAAAAGTACGGAACGCCACGGCGAGCGGGTAAGCCCATAGCCGGCGCAGGACTCTAGGAATCTGTTCGTAGGCCCGCAAAGCGGGAAAACCCAAATACCGCACATAGCCCGCGAAACTCTCATCGCCACCATCGCCATTCAGCGCCACCACGACGTGGCGCCGTGTCATCTTTGCCAAATAGTAAGTAGGAATGGCGCTGGAATCAGCAAATGGTTCATCGAAATGCCAAGCTAACCGTGCGACACATTCCAAAGCATCCGGCCGCACAATCATCTCGTGATGCTCGGTTTCAAACTGCCTGGCAACCTGACGAGCGTAGGGCAGTTCGTTAAATTTTTCTTCCTCGAAACCTATGGAAAAGGTACGCAGCGGACCCGTGATATGGCGCCGCATGAAGGCCACAACCGTCGAACTGTCCACACCGCCACTGAGGAAGCAGCCTAGCGGCACTTCACTCATAAGCCTGATCTTTACAGCTTCATCGAGGAGCGCAGCGCCCTGTTCCACAGCTTCTTCTAGGCGGACGGGAGTCTTTGGCTCGTAGTGGAGATTCCAATATCGTTCCTGACGCAATCTCCCATTGCGCCAGGTGATCCAGTTACCTGGCTCCACTTTCTTCGCTTGCTGAAATATGGACCATGGGTGGGGAACATACTGGTACGTCAGATAATGCCCAAGTGCTACGAGATCCACTTCGCGCGAGAAAGTCGGTTCTGCTAGGAGGCATTTCAATTCGCTCGCGAAAATGAGCGCCTCGCGAGGTGTGCCCGGCTCGACGATCGCATAATAGAGAGGCTTCTTGCCGGCGCGATCGCGCGCTAAAAACAGCGTCTGTGTTTTTGTGTCGAAAATGGCAAAAGCAAACATCCCGCGCAATCGAAGCGTAACATCGGACCCCCACTCCTCATAACCATGCAGGATTACTTCTGTGTCCGAGCGTGTCTGAAACCTATGGCCAAAAGCTAAGAGCTGTTTACGTAACTCCAGAAAGTTGTAAATTTCCCCGTTGAACACGATGGCGACGGTGCCATCTTCATTGAGCATGGGCTGGTGGCCTGTCGCCAAATCAATGATCGAAAGCCGCTGAAAACCAAACCCCATATTCTTGTGGATATGGGTACCGTGATCGTCCGGACCGCGGTGGATGATACATTGTTTCATCCGTTCGAGGATTTCGGGTTCAACGGGACGGTTCGGATCGAGATAAACTTTGCCGACAATTCCACACATAAGAATTCTTGGATACAGAAAAAACGTTCCAAAAGAAATTCAAAGAAAAGTTGTCTGCGCCGAGCTGATTACTATGACCTCGTCAAGCTTGTTCGACGTATGAGGCACCGTCATGTCCACCTCTGTCAATAGAGACACATGGTGGTTCCAAAGGCGAAAACTTGTCCGGACTGTCCGTTCGGTAGACAATAGCTGTCTCGCGGCGTTAATCCAGAATCCGGCATTTAACCAAGGCGCAACGTGTTTGCTCGATGCTCACTTCTTTCAGCACCTCAAATTCATGAGGATGTTGGGAAATAACCTGACGGAGAAAGCTTCCCTTGCCCCGATATTCGACAAGCCAAAACCGTTTGCGACCTCGCAGGCAAGAAAGTAGCGCTTCATAAGCTTCATTCCGCCCGATATCATACCTGTCGGTGGGTTCGGGCACCGTGCAAACGGTGAGCGGACGGTAACTGTAATGCTCAACCATGCGTTTCATTGTTGGTGTCGCCCGACAAACGATGGTGTCTCCAGGCAGAGCATGGCGGTTGATGAAATAGACTATTTCGCGTCCACCAAGTCCGCGGTCACGCCAATGGCGAATGAGGCCTGTTGCCAGCAGGGCGACGGCCACCACCACGAGAGCATCCCTCAATCGCTGTCCCAATGGCGCCGTAAATCCCCAAATTGCTAATGACCAGAGGGGAGCGCATAACGGAATGAGGTAACGTTCGTTTCCAGCAATGTGGTCCATTAAAAAGCTCGCAATAAAGAGAATCGCTGCGGGAATGAAAACTATAAGCGTGCAGAATTTTAAAAAAACGGCTTCCTTGCTGCCGCAAAACAACGCATCCGTAGCACGGCGGCGTCTCCACTCCCATCCGGCAAAGGCAAGACAAATCGCCAGAACGACCGAGGTAAGAGCACGCCATTGGCCAGAATCTGCGGACACGCCAAACGCTACAAGTCCTAGACGCTTAAGAAAAATTCCGCCGTTGCGGACTATATCCCGCACAAAATCCGAGAGGCTATGGCTGTCGAAAGCCACTGCTCGCTTCTCTTGCACAGTGGCAACTAAAACGAGGAGTGGCAACGTTGCGAAAAGAGCAATCAACCACCCACGGAGAAATGTCGGCCTGCCTTTTTGCAGTGTATAGGCGCATACGCCGTGCGCTGCAATCCACACGATCATTACCGGCTGCAAAGCTACAGCGAAAAACGCGGCAAGCACATAGCAAATCCAGTCCCGATGTGCCTGTCCCAGCACTGCCCGTGCGAAAGCTCCGTGAGCCCAAGTGGCAGCGACAAGGAGCATCGAGTACATGCGGGCCTCCTGTGCTGCCCAAACAGCCGTGCCGTTGACGGCCGCAGCCGCCGCCAGACACCATACAAGTTTTGGCTGCAGCCAGGGGCGCGCAAAGTAAACCGTGGCTGGAACAATGAGGCATCCCACAAGGGCCGACGGAAGGCGAAGAACAAAATCGCTTGTTCCAAAAGCACTGGTCCAAAGTTTCATGAAGAGAAAATACGTGGGCAAATGACCAGCCCGCAGGCGTTCCGAGATAAGATTGTCCCATGGCAATAGGGCGGCATTGAGCGTGTGGAATTCGTCAGTCCACATTCCTCGGTAGTCGAGCCGAAAGAGCCTGATGAGAAGTGCGGCGGCTGTGAGCGCGACAACCAACCATTGCTCTTTCTTTCCCCAACCACATGATGATCCGCCGTAGGCATTATCCTGGTTCATCAGTTCTCCAATGCCATTTCCGCCTCGTCGGGCGGCGCTTTGCTAGCCCGTATGTGAGTAACTTTTACTTGCGCACTGTATGTGCAGTCTGCACTGAAAAGCCGATAAAACATTTTACAAGGAGGATTTTGTGGGTAGCGTTGTCAAATGGCGCCGTAAAAAGATTCGTAAGCACAAGTATAAAAAGCTTCGCAAACGTATGCGCCACCAGCGGAAGTAAGCTGGTCGACCAAATAAAAATTTCGCCGTAGCTTGGTGCAATCACTGCGTCAGCGGTGATTGCTTAACTGCTAACCAGCTAGGCCAGGTTGAAGGGACGGCTCCGATGCGCCTCGAAACACGCCGCAAATGGTGGGGTTTGGCCTTTGCAGCCCCAAACCTTGCGTTGTTTTTCTTTTTTGTCGTCATACCTGTTGTCGGAGCCGTCATCCTTGCCTTTAAAGATTTTCAGGTCGGTAAGGGCATTCTCAGAAGCCCGTGGGTAGGGTGGGAAAATTTCACCACTCTGCTATTTGATCCCGTCTTCCGAGAAGATTTCTGGGTAGCCCTCGCCAACACGGCGGTCATCACGGTAGTCCTTGTTCCCGTGAACATAGTGCTCGCCCTTGTCGTGGCAGGGATGATCTATCCCCTTCCCCAACGGATTCAAAACTTTTTCAAGGCCGCGTTTTACCTCCCTGGTATTATCAGCGCTGTGATTATCGCCATCGTTTGGCAGTGGATGTTTACCGAACACAATGGACTGATCAACGTGACCTTGCGCGCCCTTGGTCATCCGGGCATTGCGTGGTTTAGCGAGCGGTGGGCCGCCGTGGCAACGATTATCCTCAGCAGCATTCCCTACGCTCCGGGTGCTGGGATCATCCTCTACGTGGCAGCACTGGGGCGCATCCCGCCCGAGCTTCTCGAGTGCGCAGAAATTGATGGTGCGAACCGGTGGCAGAAATGGCGCAACGTCATTCTCCCTCTGCTCAAACCCACCACGCTCTACCTCGTGGTCATTAGCACTATCGAATCGTTCAAGATATTTACGCCCGTCTATGTGATGACACGCGGGCGCCCGGCAAACCAGTCCACCTCGCTGGTTTTTGAAATCTATCAGAACGCCTTCGACAATAGTGAGTTTGGCTTAGCTAGCGCCGAAGCGATGATCCTCTTTGCAATTGTCATGGTGTTCGCTGTGGTGCAGTTTCGTTTCCTGCGCGGCGGGGAAGAGTACTGACTCCCGCAGCGCTCGGGCGAGAACCGCAGACCAGGGGAGTGCGCCCATCGGGGCACGAGAGCCGTCGTATACTTTTGGCTCTATATACGGTTAGAGCTCTTAAAGTGCTTTACTGCCATCACGCAAGGAGATGGAAGCAGTGGTCATCGGTTCGCAAAGAGTGCGATTGCTAATTCCGATGAGCAATTCACTTAAGGACAAGCGCAGCGTACTCAGTAAAACCATCCACCGTTTGCGTACACACTACAATTGTGCCGTGGCCGAAGTGGATGACCACGACATTTGGCGTAGCGCGATCTTAGCGATCGTCACGGTGGCAGCAAATCGCGCCCAGGTGGACTCGCTTCTAGCTAAGATCATGCGGGATCTGGAGACGGCAGCTGATTTTGTAGTCGTTGACCAGCATGTTGAGTATTTGTGACTGGGATTGATGCGAAAAGGGCCAATGAGCTGTTCGTGCATAGTTGATTGTGCTCCCGAGGGGGCGATAGAGGTGGTGGAGCGCCGGCAAGAATGCATGAGGATTTGCCGATGAACTTTCTGGCGTAGCGGGTGTCCGTAGCTGGAGTGTTTCCGGCGCACGTGCAGCCAACAGCCAAGTGTAGGAGTTCGATGTACACGAAATTCTTTGGTCTGATTAAAGAGCCATTTAATCTGACGCCCGACCCGGATTTTCTTTTTCTGAGCGAGCGCCACCGCGAAGCGCTTGCCACGCTCACTTACGGCGTGCGCGAGCGCAAAGGTTTTGTGCTGCTTACTGGTGATATTGGCTCGGGAAAAACCACCGTCTGCCGCGCCTTCGTCAAGGATCTACTCTTGGCTAACGATGTGCGCCTGGCCTTCATCATGAATCCGGGACTCTCGGAAGTTGAACTGCTCAAAGCCATTAACGATGAGTTTCAGATTCCGTCGTTTTATAATACGAAAAAAGGCCTTATCGACGAGCTCAACCGATTCCTTCTCGCGCAGAATCAGCAAGGACACAATGTCGTGCTCATCATCGACGAAGCCCAGACGTTGTCGCCGGCATTGCTTGAGCAGATACGCATGCTCTCGAATTTGGAAACGGAAAACGAGAAGCTTTTGCAGATTGTGCTCATCGGCCAGCCTGAGTTGCGCGACACTCTCGCACTGAGCCAGCTCGAGCAGCTCAACCAGCGCATCGCTGTTCGCTATCACCTCACTCCACTCACCGAGTCCGAAGTGCTGGCGTACATTAAACACCGGCTCTTCGTTGCGCAAGCCAAGGTTGCTATCGAATTCACTCCCGAAGCACTCGGCCGCCTTTACGAGGCAAGTCGTGGCGTTCCGCGCCGTATCAATGTCATCTGCGATCGAGCCCTTCTGGCATGCTACGCCGAGGCGAGTTACGTTGTGGACGAAAAGATCATGCAGCGTGCTATCGAGGAGGTGACGCGTGGAGGCGAACTCCCGAGCGAATCACGGAGAAAAGGCATTTCCAGTCGCGCCTTGCCCCGTCTCGACCCCGAAGCGGCTAAAAAAGCGGGCCGCAAACTTGCCCTGTGGCTGGGTGTGAGTGCAGGGGCCACCCTCGCTATGGCTATCGCGATCGCCATCGGGATCAAGTTGGCCAATGTCCGCGCTTCAGAAAGCGTGGATTATCAACCGCGTGTCGTGCCCACCCCAAATAGCGATGCGTTGCCCAAGCCGGCTCTATCCCTCGATCTCAAACCGCGTCCCGAAAATACAGACTCTGATAGTGCCGCAGTGAGTGACTCGATCACCTCCGCCCCTCCTGCCGTGACAAAGGCGGCTCCCACTCCTACGCCTGACTGGGAGACTCTCAGGCGGAAAAACCCACATTGGAAATACGAGAAAAATGTTCCGCTCGTGCGTGTCAACAATCCCAAAGCCGCACTCCGTGCCGCGCAATTTAGTCTGCTGAAAATGTGGGGATTCCCAGTGGATCTCGGCGAGATGGCCAAGCTCGGCGACGAGCAGATCGTCAACGGGGTTCTCCAATCAGAAAACGTTAAAATTAAAGAGCTGCGACTGCCCGGCGCATTCTATGATGTCGTGAAGCTTAACGTTCCCGTGATCGTACGAATCAAAGATCCTTCACCAGAGCACAGCGAATACATGGTGCTTTTACGGGCCGAAGGAGAAGTCATTACTGTCGGAGATCCGGTGTGGGGAGTTAAAACCTTTCGCACTAAGGATTTCATTAAACGATTTGATTCAGCAAGCCTTGTGTATGTGGATGTGTATCAGCTCACCTCGATCCAACGTGGAGAGGCGAGCGAACGGGTTCGCGCCCTGCAGGAGTACCTTGCCAAACGCGGCTATCTCAGCAATGTTTCCGGCAAGTTCGACGTTGATACAGCCGAAGCCATCAAGCGGTTTCAGGCGTACTACAAGCTTCGCGAGACAGGGCAAATCGACGATCTCACAGCTATGTTGCTGAATTCCCGCATGATGGAGAACGGCCCAAGGCTGGCGGCCACAGGAGATTAATCCATGAGCACTATACTCAAAGCCTTGGAAAAAGCGCGCCGCGAAAGAGCGCAGACAAAACCAGAGCAGCAGGATTCGCCCGAGCTGCTTAAGCCAGCTCCACCTGCAGCCTCGCCGGTTGTCGTCATTCGGCGTAAACCACGCTGGGGCCTCGTCGTTGCGAGCATTCTTGCGTCAACGGTATTGACGCTGCTCGCACTGGTCGTTGCGCTTATGTTTTTGCAAAACCGCATGGCACAATGGGCCCAGAATCTACCGCCTACGATGCCGATCGCCCCAGCGACGCTAGCGCCCCAGGGAGACTCATCGCCGGGGAGCACTCAGCCTCCGCAATCCTCAATTGTCGCTAGAGCCGTTCCCTCGCCAGCAGCATCGTCCACAGTTTCGCCATCGGCGTCCGCTCAACCGCGAACGCCGGTACCGATCGTAGATTTGCCCACTCCCGTTCCTATGAGTGAGCTGATGGAGGGAGCCTCGCCTGCGGCGATGGTCCCGGCGCCGCAGAAGGCTTCGTCGGAAATGTTGCGCGGATCCCCGACGCCCCCCCTTGGTGCCGGAAGCGCATCGGCGCGTCCCGACGAAATGGCTGGCTTTGTGCTCGGCCCCATTCTCTACGACCCGCGTAGCCCTATGGCGATTGTGAATGGACAAAGCGTGAGAGAAGGCGGCGTTTACGAGAACTTTCGTGTGCTAAAAATTACACCAGATAGTGTAACGGTTCAGCGAGCCGGCGAAACACCGGTCATTCTGCGTAAGCGGCGCTGAGCGCCGAGCCTCTCTTCGCACAGAGGAGTGAGGATCTTTGCGCCGCAAAAGGTCTTTCAAGCTAGGACGTATCTCAATACCGATGGCGAAGCGCTTCGCGCACTAAGTCCTCCAGCGAAGCCTTCTCTCCTAGGAGTTCCAGCGCACGCTGAGCAGCGCGATCGGCAACGGCAGGCTTGCAGCCAAGTGCTTGCAAGGCAGCACTCACTTCAGCAGCAAGGGCTGCCTCTTTGGTTGTTCCTGTCGAAACCGGGGATTCATAGCCGGCTTTTGCGTGCGCCGTGAGCAGCCGCTTCATCTTATCGCGCAGTTCCATCACAAGGCGTTCTGCGGTCTTCTTACCAATTCCCGGGATGCGCGTTAACTGCTCAATCTCACTGTTCACCACAGCAGCTGCAAAATCAGCAATACGTAGGCAAGACAGGACTGCTAATGCCGTGCGTGGACCAATCCCCGACACTCCCACAACAATGGCGAAGACCTCACGTTCTTCTGGCTTGGCAAAGCCGTAGAGAGAGAGATCATTCTCACGAACCTCAAGGTGGGTGTAGAGCGCTACCTCCTCACCGACTGGCGGCAGCTCAGCTGCAGTACTCGCGGGAACGTCCAAACCATAACCCACACCGTGCACGTCCACCACGATATGCTCGCCATCATTTTCCCGCAAAATCCCGCGCAAGTATTCGATCATAGCCTCTCCGTGCTACCACCCTACCATGGCATCACGCAAGTCCTAGCGTACGCAAACAACGAAGGAGGTCAGCCATTATTATCACACGATAGCTGGATTACTTGTTACTTGCCACTGGAAAACTTTCGGGCTCGCCGGCTTTTTCCTGATTGCTGTGATCGTTGCGAATGAGGGTGGTGCTGCCGACGTAAGTTCGACGCAAAGATAGAAGGAAAAACGCAGCTCTTATGACATCGAGCGAAGATACCCTGCGGGTCATCATTTTGGGGTCGGGCACTTCTGCGGGCGTCCCGACTCTCGGCTGTCGCTGCCGCGTTTGTCGTTCCTCCGATCCACGTAACAAGCGCATGCGCTCATGTGCTTACATTGAGCACTGTGGAAGCCGCTTTCTTATCGACTGCGGGACTGATTTTCGCACTCAAGCGCTCGCCAACGGCGTCGAAGATGTTGATTTTGTTCTCATCACTCATACCCACGCAGATCACATAGGCGGGCTCGACGACCTGCGCGCCTTCAATATGGTCCATGGTCATCCTATTGATCTCTATGCTACGCCCGAAAGTCTTGCAGAAATCCGAAAAAGGTTCGCCTATTGCTTTGCGCCGCCTCCTCCGGGCGGAGGTATCCCCGAGTTTGTCGTACACGAAATCAATGGGAACTTTGAAGTTCGTGGCATTCCCATTCAGCCTGTGCCGGTCTTTCACGGCCGGATGCCCATAGTGGGCTTCCGGATCGGGTCGTTCGCATGGCTAACGGATGTAAGCTTCATCCCCGAAACGTCTTACAATCTTTTGGTGGGGGTGAGAATTCTAGTAACCAGCGCGCTCCGTCATAGACCCCATCCCACTCACATGAGTCTGACGGAGGCCGTAGAAGTGGCACGGCGGATAGGCGCCGAGCAGACGTATTTCATCCACATGTGTCATGATCTTGACCATGAAGAAACAAATGCCCAATTGCCGCCAAACATCCAGCTCGCTTACGACGGACTGCGGCTTGAGCTCTGAAGATTTAAGCTGTAGAAACGCGTCACGTGGCAGGGGTGCAATGTCCTGCCGGCAACATTGCCCATCAGCTCTCATTGGCAGCTTAGACAAGAAAGGCGCGACGCGCCAGACCCTTCGCGCCAAAAAGCTGCTAGCAATTCAGTTAACTAATAAATAATCTTATTTAAAGGATACTCAATAATGCCAACCGCTCCGGCACGCTTGAGGTCTGGTATGAGTTGCTTGACTAGCGCTTCGTCTATGATGGTCTCCAGAGCAACGTATTGATCATCGGTCAGATTGGAAATCGTTGGCGACGTGATGGCCGGAAGCACCGCAAGCACAGCATCGAGCTTTTTGCGGGGTACGTTCATCTTAAGACCAACCTTTCCCTCAGCGTCGATGGCTGCGCGCAAAAGCATCGCAATGTTCTCGATTTTTTTGCGCTTCCACGGATCTCTCATCGCTTTCGCATTGGCAATGAGTTTGGTCCACGACTCGAGAACTGTGTCGATGATCCGGTACTTATTGGCACGGAGAGAACTCCCCGTTTCTGTGACCTCGACAATAGCATCCACCAGCTCCGGGGCTTTTGCCTCTGTGGCTCCCCACGAGAACTCAACTTCCGCTTTCACCTTGTGTTTTGCCAGGTAGTCGCGCGTGATATTGACCACTTCTGTGGCGATCCGCTTGCCGCGCAAATCCTTGACCGTTTTGAATGGACTGGCGTCGGGAACCGCGAGAACCCATCGTACGGGACGCATGCTCTGCTTGGCGTAGATGAGATCTGCAACCTCGACGACTTTTGAGCGATTTTCCAAAATCCAGTCGAGCCCTGTGAGACCGGCGTCGAATACACCCTCTTCCACGTAGCGCGACATTTCCTGCGCACGAATCAGAATAGCGGAAATTTCCGGATCATCACACGTCGCATGATAAGAACGCGACCCCACAGAGAAATTGAACCCTGCTTTTCGGAAGAGCGCTAAAGTGGCTTCCTGCAAGCTTCCCTTGGGCAGACCAAGCTTCAGAATGCGCTGCGACGATGTCTCACCTGCCACGGTTGTCTTTTTCGATTTTTCGCTACTTGTTGCCAGAGGACGCCTCCACTGCGTTTTTTCCTTTTATTGTTACCGGTGTGCCTTTACGCACCAACGCATAGATTTCTTCAAGGTCCTTCTCCTCCATCATGATCCAGCCTATGTCGGTGTAAGTGCCCACAAGCTCAGGTTTGATCGTGCCATGAATCCCAATGTCGCGTCGCAGCTGGAGAAACCGTGATCCAAGAGGATTAGCCGGATCCCCCGCCTTGACTATGGCTCCCGTTTGTGGGTCAGCATAATCCGAACCCTTATCCAGCTTGTTTTGAATGGAGTACTCGCCTGCCGGCACCCGCGAGTCCACCTTATGAATTCCCACGCGGTACTTCTTGAGGAAGGCGCCGCTGTTTTTCAGTGTTAGCGTGCGCTTGGCTTTGTCGATGACAATGCTCGGATTAATTTTGGGGATTTTGATCTGCATGCCAACAGTCAGCGCATTGGGCCGCAAGTTATTGATCCCCACAATGAGGTCCCCTGGCACCTTTAGTTCGCGTTCGAGTTTCCAAATGGAATCACCTTTTTTGATGGTGTAAACAATATCGTCGGGCCCTGGCTCTGGCGAGCGCAGGAGGTGCATGTTAATATCCCCGAGAAGGAACTCGGCGTCTTCTCGAGCCGGCGAATCGGGCCGCTTGAGAATTTGTTCCAGATTGGCACGCGCCTGCTTATAGTCCTCCTCATCGTAGCTCATTTTCGCTAAATGGAACAGAGCAAAGTCGGCGGCATCCGAGTCGGGAAACTCTGAGAGAATGCGTAGAAACAGTTCCTTGGCTTTTTTCTGATTGCCTTCTTGCTCAAGGGCATAGCGTGCCCGATGAAGCACGATATCGGGGATAAAAATGCTACGCGGGGCACGATTCTCTACCCGCGAAAACGCTCGAAGCGCTTCAGCAAACTCACCTTTGAGGTACAAGGTTTTTCCAAGAAGATAAGTGGCCCGCAGCGACCCACCTTCAGTTTCCACACGTCGGAGAATCTGAAGCGCTCCGTCGTAATCCTTGGCATCGAACAGTTCTTGCGCCTGGCTGACTTTCTGCTCCAGTTCTCGCAGCTTTTTTTGCTGCACGAGGTAGCCAGCGCTCGCAGCAAGAACCCCTACCACAACTGCCGCAACAACGAGCACAGCGATGATTTTTTTCATATCTGCATTTCCCCAGCGGGAGTCGCATTCACTTGCTTCTGCACTTGTCCGAAGTCACATTACACACTTGCGACCGAAAAAACGCTAGCAAAACGAACAACATGAGATGCAATTTCGGTCCTGCGTGAGAAAGGGCAAACATCGGCTCCGCTAACAGACTGGTTGTCCGTCTCGAGCAAAGCAACCTAGCGAAGGAAAAAAACGGAGAGGAGAAGAGGAAGGATGCTAAGCCGGATTTTCTTCGGAACTAGTTTTATGGTCATATTATCGCTCGCATGCGCAGCATCGTCACCGCAACCCCCTATCACGACGGCCCGCAAACAAGTGCCACGCTATACCCATGATCCCTTAGCTGTGCGCGCTATCAACCCTGTCTTCGACGCTTTCCCCGACAGCTCCCTCGTAGATTTTTCGTTCTTGCTTGACCCTCCTGCTGGAAAGCATGGCTGGGTCCTCCGCCAAGAGGATGGCTCTTTCCGCTTCGAAAAAAACAACGAACGTGTGCGCTTCTGGGGGTACACTGTTGCTGCCACGCATGCTGGCGATATCGAAAAGTCGCGTATAGAGCTCGTCACCGACGTTCTAGCCCGAGCCGGCTGCAATCTCCTTCGCCTCCATGAGCTCGATAACCGTGGTGGAGAGCAATACAACCTGGTCCGCCGCTGCATCATCGATGAGGGCTATCCGAACAACAATAAATCCACCGAATTTGACCCAGAATATCGTGACCGTGTGGACTGGTGGATCGCTTGTGCCAAAAAGCGTGGGATGTACGTCTACTTGGTGATCCGCGGCTATCGCACTTTCCGCGAAGGCGACGGCGTTCCCAATGCCGATAAACTCGGCCGTGCTGCCAAGCCTTATGCATTTTTTGATCCGCGCCTTATTGAGCTCCAAAAACAGTACGCGCAGGCGTGGCTCTTTGACCACGTGAATCCATATACGGGAATGCCTAACGGTCTCGATCCCGCCGTGTGCATGTTGGAAATTGAGAACGAGGATAGCCTATTCTTCGGCCACGTGCCCTGGCGCCAGTTTGCCGAACCCTACCGAACGAATTTCCACAAAATGTGGAACGAATGGCTGAGGGCGCAATATGGGAGTACAGCTGCTCTGCGCCAGGCCTGGACCAACGCTGCGGGCGCGTGCCCGCTCAAGGACAACGAATCGCTCGAAAATGGCAGCGTCGAGCTTCCCGATATGTCGCAAGAATCCTTGCGTGGGCTCGCAAAGATCGGATGGGACGACCAGCTCCGCTCGCCCGCCCGCACGCGCGATGGCGTGCGTTTTGCCGTGGAGCTTCAGCGTCGCTATTTTGCCACGATGCGTGATTTCCTACGCTCACGGGGGGCCCGCATGCCCCTTGTGGCAGTCGTCCATGGCGAGCACATCGTAGACATTTTCACTACCACGCGGGAACTCGACGCCACCGCGGAAAACGCCTATCTCGATCATCCTTCTTTTCTACCTGGTGTGGAGTGGGTCGGCAAGCCGTTCTACTCAAACAAGAACTACGTGCGTGAGATAGGTCCTTATTCCATGGCGTGTCACCTGTCGCGTTACCGCTGGGCAACAACCCCCCTTGTCTGTCGCGAATGGACTCAGTGCTGGCCCAACGAGTACCGCTCGGCTTACTTCCCCGATATTGCTAGCTTCAGCCTTGCTCAGGATTACGACATGCTTGTTCACTTCGCCTACTACACATGGGGCGACCAGGAGATCATCTCGGCGTTTGGCCCCCAAGCGGACCCACTGCGTTGGGGCGTCAACGGCTACACGGCAAAACTTTTCTTACGCGATGAAGTGCCCGTTGAATCGCATAAAGTGCGCATCGCGTACAACAACGAGGACCTTGCGACGTGGGCCTCGTTCGTTTCGCCGCTCCATCAGTTGGCCTGGCGATTCCGGTTAGAAAACTGGAATCCCGACGAGGATAAGGACGGAACAGGTGCTCTCGTTACCGTTACCTCGGGGCGGAGTGGGACGGGAGCGTACAAGGGCAATCGTCTCGTGCTCTTTGATGCGCGGTACCAGGAGCGTGCTGACGGAAAACTTGGCGCCATCGCCCGAGGACTTCTCGTGGCGAGTGGCTACGACTACCCATGGATCTACAAATCACCGGAATTCGACAAAAAAGCTGTGGAACAAGCAGGATTTGTGCCCGTCCTTTGCGACTCAAAAAATACCAAGTGTAAAGCCTTTTACGATCCCAAACGGCAAAATCTGGTTTGCGCTGAAATGACGGAAACCTCCGCTGCAGCCCTGGCAAACTCATTCGCTGACTTTCTCCTAGGGCGAGCCAATATAGGCAACCTGAGAGCTGACTGGCCCGCTGTTTTGGAACTTGCAGAGGGAACTGTTCGTCGCCACGTTAGCGAAGGACTTCTCACAGTGGCGACAACGCAGACGTGCGTTCTTGCCGGTGAATTTGTTCCTGGCAAACGATACCAAGCCGGAGTTCTCGAAGTCGTTTCCACCTCTCCCGTCGCCACGATCTATGCCACGTCGTTAGACGGCAAGCCGTTGAATGAGGCTCAGAGGTTCGCTGTGAAAATGGTCACTGCGGCGCGCAACCGGGGACAGCAGTTAGAAGCGGTTAAGACAGGCACGGGAGCTGGCAAGTACGTTCTCAATTATCAGGGCTCAGCGCCTGTCCAAACGGGTGGCAAATCGAGCAGCGATCCCACGAGCGTATGGATCGGCGGCTGGAAAGTTGTGGAGGCCTATCTTGCCAACGGAACCTGGGAAGTTGTCGTAGACCGAACTCGACAGATGGCGGATGTTTTTTGTGACACACCTAATGTGCGATTCGTTCTCGATCCGGAGATTTTCGGAGCCAGCGCCTCCAACGTTCCTATCCAAAAATTCTTCACAGAGTATCCGCCCGTCGATGCGCAGCAGCGCGGTAACGACTTCATCTACCCCGGCTTTGCCAAATACGTCCGGCTGGGTGGAGCAGGTGTAGCGGCGGAAGGCAAATAGCTTGCGGCATTAGACGAATATCAGGGGCGGCAGGGCAGGAATGTAGCCGCGCTCACGGGCCACTGTGAGAAAACGTTCTACGCCCTGCCTGCCCGCCTCACCGTAGTCGAGGGTGAGTTCGTTCACGTACATACCCACAAAGCGATCCGCGAGCTCGAAGCCCATATCGCGCGCCCACTGCAACGAATAGCGAACAGCTTCCTCGCGATGCTCAAGCCCATAGCGGATGCTCTCCCTTAGGATTTGTGAAATCTCCTGTGTTACATCCTGTCCCAGATCCCGCCGGACCACATTTCCTCCCAAGGGAAGCGGCAATTGGGTATTCTCCCACCACCACTCTCCAAGGTCGATGATCTTGGTGAGGCCAGCCGAGGAGTAAGTTAATTGGCCTTCATGAATGATTAGTCCTGCGTCGTAGCGCCCCGCACCGACAGCGGGAATGATCTCGTCGAATGGCACAACCTCGTGTGGAAAGTCGCCGATGGCAAGCCGGAGAGCGAGAAATGCCGAAGTCAAGGTGCCGGGCACGGCGATGACGATCTCCTTTAGTTTTTCCAATGGCATGAGCTCTCGCGCAACGACCATGGGCCCGTAGCGCAACCCCATGCTTGCTCCGCACGAAAGCAGTGCGTACTTATCTGCAACGTAGGCGTAGGCATGAATCGACACCGCAGAGATGTCGAGCTCGCCCCGCATTGCCCGCTCGTTGAGGGTTTGGATATCCTGGAGAATGTGCTCAAATTGCCATCCGCGCGTATCAATCTTCTCCTTCGCTAATGCATAAAACATAAAAGCATCGTCGGGATCGGGACTATGCCCCAGTAGCAATGTGCGCTTGGCTGTAGATGTCATGCGCGTTTCTCCATGCATTTCTTCGTGAAAAACAAGCAACGTTGCGATGAGATCGGCGGTAGAGTTGTGTCTGCAAAAGGAAAAATGAGAGAACAGCCCAACTTCATGGCACACCCAGACGATCTTCTGCCCGCCCCGCCGCCGGTGAACCCGTGAGTCCTCCCTACCGGCGCTAGCTTACTACCTGAGGAGCAAAAACTAGTCGGCTCGCTCCCCTGAGGGAAACGAGCCGAGCAAAATGACTCATGGTGCCCCGTGCTAAGGGCTCATGCAGCTTGTTTTTTCTTTTTGCCGAACTCTGGGTCAACGGGCGCGATGAATGTCACAAGGAAGCTCAAGCTCGACAGGGCCAACACCAACAAGAAAAATTCATAGTAGTGACCGAGAAGTTCCTGAATAATACCGGCCACCATCCCCGGAATCATGAAGCTCAGCGCCATGAACCCTGTGCACAGCGCGTAGTGGCTTGTCTTGTGCTCACCTTGTCCGGCAATGAAAAGCATGTACAGCATATAGAAGGAGAAGCCAAAACCATAGCCGAATTGCTCAATGAATACGAAGCCCATCACGTAATGGAAAGCCGGCTGGAATTTCGCGAGGATGACGAAAAGGATGATGGGCACGTTCATCATGAGCACCATGACGGGGCGCACGGCTTTCAAACCATAGGCCGCAGCATAAACGCTGCCTGCGATGCCGCCCAGGAGCAAACCAAACACGCCAATGGTGCCGTACGCGAAACCAACCTGCGCCGTACTCAATCCAAGTCCCCCTTTCTCCGGCGGATCGAACATGAACGGCGTGATCATTTTCACCAACATGGCGTCGGCCAGACGGTAAAGGAGCAGGAAAGCAAGCATGCGCCCGATGCCCTTTTTACGGAAAAACGATGCAAAGACCTCATCGAAACCGATGCCGCTCTTGACTGCACACATGTGGAAAAGATTCGAAAACGTTTTCCGCAGCACGGGGATAAAAGACAAAATAGCAACCGCCCCAACGATGACCGAAAACGTCACAAAGCTGATAAGCCCCTTCCAGTTGGGATCTTTTTGCTTGGCCGTATCGAGCAGCCCCTTGACGAGGCGCGGATGGAGCGCCTCGAAAATCAAATAATAAAGCACGGCTGGGACGCCTACCGCAACGAACAGCCAAAAAGCGGAGCGCCAGAACGAAGCGCCAGCCGGACTACGTACCATATCCAGTTGTGGTTTCGGCGTGATGAGGGTGTGGTAGAGCCAGAGAAGCAGATAAACGATGCCTACAACTCCAATGCATGTTGCCCAGGCCAGAGGGATGTTGCCCGCAGCAATGCGCAAGTCGGCCACAATCGGTTTGGGGAGATTTTTGTGAACTTTAATAGTCACTGTCTGCGGAACATTCCAATTTTGCGGCCCGAATTCGAGACGGTCGCCTCCCTCCACCTGAACGTTGGCTTCGTCCCCGACTGGGAAAAAGAAGTACCACCACTTCGATGGTTTCACGGAAACACTCACCACCATGGTGGTATCGTTTTCAGGCACTTTCGCGAGATAAAGCTTCATCGGAGCCGTGGTTCCGGCTTCCACTGGCTCTGTGGGCGGCATGACAACAGCAAAATCACCGCTCTGTTTTAGCGGGGGCTTCGGAGCAACGTCGCGTGGTGCACCCTTGGGCACAGCGGAGATCCCTGCTATGACAGGTGTCGGACCGCTGTTTGACTCCACTACACCAGCAATAATTACCAAAACTCCGGTGCCAATGATCATGGAGAGTCGCCAGAAGGTCGAACGTAACCCATTGAACAGGGCTTGGCGGTGAGGATCGAGGGCAAGCATGTAGTAGCCGTCCGCGGCAATATCATGCGTGGCGGATGCGAACGACATGAGCGCAAAGATGGCCAGCGAACCATACCACCATAGCGGTGCGGGCGAAGGGAGAATTGCGGATACCCCGATGAGCCCTAGTGCCATTAACGCTTGTGTGAGTAGGACCCACTTGCGTTTGGTCCAGTACATGTCCACGAGTGGTCCCCACAAAGGTTTCACCACCCATGCCAGGCCAAGCAGGCTCGTGTACCATGCAATGTCGGCATTGCTGACACCAAAACGCTTGTACAATGGCACAGAGACTTGAGTGACGATAACGTAGGGTATTCCCTGCGCAAAGTAAAGAGTGGGTACCCACCACCACCCGGACATCGAGGGGTACTGGGCGTCCGCCGCGGTTTGATGCTTGTGGCTTGCCACCGTTAACCTCCCAACCGTACTCGTCGTACTCCGCACCGCGGAGTCACGTATTTAGGCAAACCCACGCAAACCCAAACGATCTTCGCAAGTCAATTCGGCGTGATGTCATCCTCGCGATTCTCAGTTTTGGGTATCAGATTGGTGTTTCCAAGGTGGGATAGGCGAGAAGAGCAAATGCCATAGGCCGACAAGGCGTAAAATCGCGGCCACTCCTATGGCGCAAAATTCAGTCTCTTTCGTCTCTTAGCGCGGCAACGAGAGCACGCCATGCGAATGGCAAAAAAGTCATACGGCCGGTGGGAAGGTAGCCACCGGCCGCATGAGGGGAAGGGAGGCACGCCACACACACTTGGATTAAATGTCGTAATAGAGCATGAACTCGTACGGATGTGGACGCAGGCGTACAGGATCCACTTCATTCTTCCGCTTGTACGTGACGTAGGCCTGAATCACATCCTCCGTGAAGACGTCGCCCTTGAGCAAGAACTCGTGATCTTTCTCCAGTGCGTCGAGAGCGGCATCGAGCGAGCCGGGCACCTGTGGAACTTTCTTCAATTCTTCGGGCGGCAGATCGTAGATGTTCTTGTCGAGTGGATCTCCCGGATGGATCTTGTTTTGGATCCCATCGAGCCCCGCCATCAGGATCGCAGCGAATGCGTAGTAGAAGTTACACGACGGATCAGGGGGACGGAATTCGATGCGTTTGGCTTTTTCACTCGCAGAGTACATGGGAATGCGGATTGCGGCGCTTCGGTTGCGCTGCGAGTAAGCCAGATTCACCGGCGCCTCATAGCCCGGCACAAGCCGCTTGTAGCTGTTAGTTGTCGGGCTCGTGAACGCGAGAAGGGCTGGGGCGTGTTTGAGCAGCCCGCCGATAAAGTACAGAGCGAGTTCACTAAGCCCTGCATACTGGTTGCCGGCGAAAAGGTTCTTGCCATTTTTCCAAATCGAGACGTGGACGTGCATACCACTGCCGTTGTCCCCATACAGGGGTTTGGGCATGAAGGTGACGGTCTTGCCGTACTTCTTCGCGGTATTCTTGATGATATACTTGAAGAGAAGCGACTGGTCGCCCATCTTCACGAGAGGCGCGAAACGCATGTCAATTTCTGACTGCCCGGCCGTCGCCACTTCGTGGTGCTGCGCCTCTGCCTCGATGCCGCACTTCATCAGTGTCAACATCATCTCGGTGCGCAGATCCTGAAGTTGATCGATAGGAGGAACGGGGAAATAACCTTCCTTGTGACGGGGCCGCCAGCCAAGATTCGGGTTGCCCGGCTGGTTGGGCCGCCCACTATTCCAAATCCCCTCGTCGCTGTCTATTTCGTAGAAAGCGCTATTCGCCCGCGACTCAAACCGTGCGCTGTCGAAGATAAAAAATTCTAACTCCGGCCCGAAATACGCCACATCGCCGATCCCTGTAGATTTCAGATAGTTTTCGGCGTTAACTGCAGTGCTGCGCGGGTCGCGAGCATAGCGCTCCTTCGTGATGGGGTCCAAAATATTGCAGATCAACGATAGCGTCGGATGCGCCGTAAAGGGATCTATAAATGCTGTTTCCGGATCGGGAAGCAGCACAAGATCACTTTCGTTAATTTCGCACCATCCCCGAATGCTCGACCCGTCGAAACCGAAGCCTTCTTCAAAGCTGGACTCGTCAAGTTGGGAAATCGGCACCGTCAGGTGTTGCCACTGGCCGGGGAGATCCATGAATTTGAAGTCAACAGCCACCACCTTATTTTCGGCGGCCATTTTTAGGACGTCCTTCGGAGTCTTGGGAGCCGAGCTGCCCTCCGGTAATTTTGCCATCATCGTATCCTCTTTTCCTTCCATAGTAGTTGGGTTCCCTCAAATCTCTGCCACTGAGGAGTTCTTTCCTCCGAGACCGAGGAAACCGCAACGGTTTTTATCTGACTCCAGACGGACGCAAAAGATGGGCCAACCCGTTTGTGCCCGATTTTACGAGAGTTTTCTATTAATAAGAGAAACGAACGTCTCACTGGACGCTCAAAAAGAACCAACCATGGAAAAACGGAACCACCTGTTTCCCTATCCGTTACCAAAAAGAATCTGTGAGTACCTGGCGCGGCCTACTTACGGGGAAGCATTTCCCTTTACTCCCATCATGCGCATGTTCCATGAAGATTAGCACGAACGAACACATTATGAGGCCTCTCTTTACCGCTGCGACAATTACAGTGAGCACCCGCTGCGCTGCGGGAGAACAGGCTGATACGAGTGGACAGCTCCTTCGAACTCTTCTCGGCGAGCTCGGAGCAGAACTCACCGAGCATGTGGTGTTGCCCGACGACCGGGAGAAGATTGAGGCGACGCTTCGCGCAATGGCCCAAAGGGTAGATGTGATCATCACCACCGGTGGGACAGGTATCTCGCCAAGTGATGTAACACCTGAAGCTAGTGTAGCGGTAGTAGAGAAGCGTCTACCCGGTGTCGAATCCGCACTCCATTTTGCCGGCCGGGAAAAAGTCCCGACAGCTATTCTTTCACGTGGTGTGGCTGGGGTTGTCGGCCGTTGCATTATTGTGAACCTGCCCGGCAGCCCCGGCGGTGTGCGCGATGGTATGAAGGTTCTCGCTCCGGTACTTGCCCACGCCGTAAAACTTGTGCGCGGCGAGGTGCGCGATTGTCAGCGCGAATTGACAGATCCTGCCACCGATTCCCGTTCTAACTGAATGAGGGCCTTACCGCAAACAACGTAAAGTTCCGGCGAATCGTCGCTGTTGAGATCTGCAGCTGTGAGCGCATCCCCCACTGTATCTGAACTTACTATAGTACTGAGTGGATCAATAACCAGCTTGCCATTCCAGACGATTGTCCCGTCGCAACTCACTTCGCGCAACCACCCGTGAGGGGTGACAGCCACAAAATACTGGTGTGGAAGCTCTTCTCCGCGATCAACGTACGATGTGAAGTCACCAGCGAGGCGCTCTTGCCGCGGCGTAATATAGGTGGTCCAGACGGATCTACCCCGGCGGTCTAAACCGCGCAATGCGAGTTCGTTGCCTTCGCGGCTGATGGCGCCAACAAGAAAAATCTCCGAAGGGACCTTCACGGCTTCCATGCCAAGCAAAGCGTCGCTCTGCTGCAACAGTTCCAGCGGGGAGCCATTGAGGCGGAAAAGCCAGAGCTCGGGTTTCGAAATGACAATGCACGCAAGCACCTTGCCATAATCGGGGTGCGTTGCGGTAATGATCTGGGCCACATTGCGCGCGCGCCGCGTGGAAAATATCGTCTGCCCGTCGGCATCGAGCAGGGCTAGGCTGTTTTCCAAACCAAGCCACAGGCGCGAAGGAGAAGTCTCGGAATCCGCCGTGAGGCACCACAAGCGGCTCGCAAGAGTGCGCTGCCAACGCGGGCGACCATCGAGTCCGACTGTCACAAGTTTTCTTGATCCAGTTCGTGCCAGGATAACTTGTGGCTCGCCCCCTCCTGTCCATGGCACGGCAATGTCCGGATAAAAATCGAGAGCCATGGGGAGTCGCTGCAAGCCTTTCTGGGCGAGGCGCCAAACCTGGGCGTCCGCTGTCGTGAGGAGAAGCTCGCGGAGCGACCCCGAAGAGACACTGATGATACGCTTCTCAAACGTCCATATGTTTCCCACACGCCATCGCCGAGTAGGTTCTTGTTTTTCGAGGGCGACCGACGTTCTTGCGTCCTCAGGTCTTGCGGCCGCCCGCAGGAGCCTCTGAAGAAACGATTGCGTGCTTCCCGACGAACGCACGGCAGGTGCAGAAAGAACTTCGTCACGCGATTCGCTTATGTCGCCGGGCGGATCGGCTCGAAAGGTAAGGCCCTTTGGCAGAGTTCCCGTTGTGATTTCATTGAAGACGGTTGCCCACATTTCTCCCGACGCGCCAGCGGTCAACGCCCATGCCGGAGTTCCTCTTTCCGTTTGTGCACGCACGACCACGAGTTTCCGCAGCAGCCCGGTCTGACAATCGATCCACTGAGTCACCGCTATCTCAGGCGAGTTCTGGTGGAAGCGAATGCGGTGACAACAATGGCCCGACACAGTCTCAACACCATCGTAGTAGTATTCAACCACGTGCGAATGAATCCATGCCAGTGTATCTCGGCTGAGCAAAAGTGGTCCGACGGCCGAAGCACTCAGGCAGCCGCTCTCGTCATCGAAGAGATCGCCATGGTTCTCTTCGTCAACAAACGCGCTTAGCGAGGGAGGTTCGGGAATGATTCGGTAGGTAAGATTTTCCAATGCACCCCCAAACAGACGCATTTGCTTGTCCCAAACCATGAGCACACGATGCCCGTCAGCTACAAAGCGGCTAGTGGCACGCCCGGAAGGGTCGCGGCAAACAATGCTGATCTTGTTGGGTTTCTCGTAAGCTATCTCGATGTCCTGCTCACGCAATATTTGGCGCGACGCGTCAATCTTGATTTGTGCGAGATGCCGCCCCTTGGCGTAAAAGCTGTCGACGTGGCGATAAACGTTGGCGCACTCAGCCAGGATCCGTTCGACGCTGTGAGAAGTTGCTACACTGTCGCGTGTGCTGCCACATTGGATGTTGCCGCAGTTGCGCGCGCAGATGCTACCGGCTGATTTGTCTGCAGGTGACGCGGACGAAACTCCCGTGATCGTAAACACGCACAGAGCGCAAACTGAGACAACGAAAAGAAACCGTCCGTCAAAAGATTTCATTTCAGCCTCACTCACTTCGCTGTTTGTACACACATTCGCCAGCGAAGTATGTTTGCGCCACAGAAAGATTGCGCAGTTCGTGAGGCCTCACGTGCCAGGGGTCAACCTCCAGGACGATGAAATCGGCGTATTTGTTTGGCTGCAGCGAGCCAAGGCTCTGATGTTTGCCCGCTGCCTGCGCACTTCCAATGGTATAGGCGGCCACTGCTTGCTCGAGCGAAAGGCCCTCTTGCGGATACCAGCCTTGCGGCGGCTTCCCTTCGAGGTCGCACCTCGTCACCGCGGCGTAAACACCCCACCACGGTTGAATGGGCTCCACCGGTGCATCGCTGCCAAAAGCTAGTGTGCATCCGCACTGGCTGATCGTGCGAAAAGCGTAGGCATAGCGGCTGCGCTCGCCCCAATGTTTGTCGGCGGGCTGCCAGTCGGCGCATAAGTGGACAGGCTGGACAGAGGCGACAGGGCGAACGGCACGCAAAAGGTCTATGTCTCGCGGGCAGAGCAGTTGCAAATGCTCGATGCGATTGCGCACGAGCGGACGAGTGTTGCTAGCACCCATGGCCCCAGTTTCTTCTGCGGCAGCTTCAAAGGCCTGCAGCACTTCGGCCACGGCGCGGTCGCCAATGGCGTGCACCGCCACTGGTAGCCCCGCCTTGTTGGCTTTGATTGTGGCGTCGCGAATTTCTTCTGCGCTTCGCACCGCCACTCCGTAGTTGTCAGGTTCCCCTTCAAAAGGCTCCCACATGTGAGCCGTGCGAGCCCCCAACGACCCATCCGCGAAAATTTTTACTCCAGCAAGGAAAAGGAGGTCATCGCCCCATCCCCAACGCAAGCGCATGGCGAGGGCATCATCAAGATTCTCGAGTGGGACAAGAAACGCCACGCGCATGCGCAAAAGCCCGGCCGTGTGCATGACACTATAGAATTCCCATGTATCGAGATCTTCTGGTGTGTGAATGGCAGTAATCCCCATGGCGTGGGCTCGTAGTTGACCACGCAAAAAAGCATTGCGTTTGGTCGTTTGGCTGGGCGGCCGCAGAGCCTTTTCCACCAAGAGAACCGCATCTTCTTTCAAAATCCCCGTCAGGCGTGGAGCGTGCGGCGGGCCTTCTTTGCAAATCTCTCCCCCCGGTGGGTTGGGCGTATGCGCGTCAATACCGGCGAGCTTCAACGCAAGCGAGTTGAGCCATGCCAGATGGCCACACTTGGATGTTAAGTACACGGGATTATAAGGAAAAGCGGCATCGAGTAGGTCCTTATGCGGTAGAGCAGCATTAGGCCACGCATTATGGCTCCAGCCGTGACCAATAATCCATTCTCCCCGCGCTGCTGTTCCTGCTTCGGTCACTAACACGGTCACCGCTTCTTCTGCTGATCGTGCAGCGGCAAGATTGGGGCGGCTGCTGGCCAGTGCCCACCAAAGGAAATGAACGTGTGCGTCGCCAAAGGAGGGAAGCACAGTGCGCCCCTCAAGGTCTATGAACTCAATTTCTTTTTCGTAAAGTTTCCGCTGGTGATCAAAGCCGCTTTCGCGAAAATCAAGCCCCAGCGGGGCTCGATTGTCTGAGCAAAACCATATTTTCTCCCCAGCAACCAACATGTGAGGCACCAAAGGGCGCGCTGGATTCAGTGTTCGAATATTGCCGTTGAAAAAATACTTCAGGGGTAGCGTCGAAGGCTTGCTTGCGTCCTCACCTGCAAGCACACGACTCAATGGGTATGCTCCGCTCATGGTTCACTAAGGAAAGTAAGTAACCGGGAAAAAGCAAGACTGAAAGGTGAAAGTTGACCCAGCAGTGCCAACACCCGCATAACACAACCATGATGGGTACAAATACGAGCGTCGAAGAAACGCCACAGGTCAGCATCGTGCTACCGGCGTTTAACGAAGAACTAGCGATCGGTAGCGTCATTGACGCCGTGCGCCAAGCCATGTCCAGTACGGGATACCGATACGAAATTCTTGTTGTGGACGACTGCAGTACCGACGCCACGGCGGACAAAGCTGCTGAGAAAGGGGTACGTGTCATCAAGCATCCGGTGAATCGTGGCAGTGGAGCTGCCCGGCGTACCGGGGTACTCGAAGCCCGAGGGGAAATCATTGTCATGCTCGATGCCGATGGAAGTTACGATGCAGCTTCCATTCCGGAGATGCTAAAACATTTCCCTGAGTACGATCAAGTGAACGGCGCTCGGAGAAGCGAGCAAGGAACATATCGCTACCTACGCAGCGCTGCAAAGGCGCTCATTCGCTGGCTGGCGATTTACCTATCGGGAACATACATTCCCGATCTCAACACAGGGCTTAAGGC
>JANZZJ010000011.1 GCA_026419455.1 Candidatus Sumerlaeaceae bacterium
AAATGTGGCTGCGCAACATTTACCACGTTCATCAGCGTCTGTCCATGGCTTTTCCCTCCGCCCAGCAGCTGAAGGACGACCCACATTTTCTCACCCCCTATCGGCCCGAAAATTTCTCCGTCATTCATGCCCCGCGTTCCCCAGAAACCAACTTCCTTTATCGCATTGATCCTGGAGGAAGTGGCAAGGTAAAGATCATCGTACGTAGTGCCCTAGAGCCCAACTGGGATTATGCTTTCCACAACGCGGAGTTTCTCCTTGTTGCAAACCTGCCGCCCATCGTCTATCCTTGCAAGCTAACATTTTCTCCCAATAAAATATATTCTTTTGAGCTTGTTGCTAATCCCACCCGCAAAATCGCGACGCTCACCAAGAGCGAGCGGCTCGCGCAGCAACCCGTTCGTTCCGGCGTAACCAAGAATGGCAAGAGAGTTCCTGTTGCACCCGACCAGTGGGTGCCATGGTTACAAAAGCAAGCCCAGGAAAAAGGCTTCCAACTATGCGGCCAGCCCCAGGTCTCGCCATTTTACTATCGCTTCCGAAAAACTTCCGCTGCGCATGAGGGTAAAATTCTCACCGTTCGCTACAGAGGGCTCCTCAAAGTTATTGATCCCAACAAGTTCGAAGAAGCCCTCGTGAGCGGTATTGGACCGGCTAAAGGCTTCGGATGCGGTCTCCTCACACTCAGCGAGAACACAAGTGCGGAGGCAGCCGCCAATGAGCGTGAAAGACAACTTCCAGCTTCTGCCGAAAATTTCTGATAGTTATGGTTGGCTCTACGTCGAACATGCCATTATCGACAGAGAGAACAACGCAATTGCCATCTTGAACCGGGAGGGACGCACGCTCGCCCCATGCGCCACAATTTGCTTTCTCATGATCGGCCCGGGCGTCTCTATTACCCACGCAGCTGTAAACGTTCTCGCCGAGCACGGATGCTCGATTGGCTGGACTGGTGAGCATGGCGTGCGTTTGTACGCAAGCGGCACCGGCGAAACGCACAGCGCCAAGCGACTGCTGCATCAGGCCCAGCTCTGGAGCGATCTTCGTAAACGGATGCAAGTCGTGCGCAATCTCTATCAAGCTCGTTTTTCAGAACCGCTCTCCCCTAACCTAACTCTGCGCCAAATCCGAGGAATGGAAGGCAAACGTGTGCGCGAAGCTTACGCCCGAGCATCCGCGCAAAGCGGCGTCCCGTGGCAAGGACGCAGCTACAAAATGGACGAATGGGACCATGCAGATCCCATCAACCGCGCCCTCAGCTCGGCAAACGCCTGCCTCTACGGCGTCTGTCACGCTGCTATCGTCAGCGCCGGCTACTCACCTGCCATTGGTTTCATCCATACCGGAACCTTGCTTGCCTTTGTCTACGACGTCGCCGACCTCTACAAAACAGAAATCAGCATTCCTCTTGCCTTCCAAATTGTGGCCGAAAGTTCCCTCGACGTCGAGCGGCGCACCCGAAGGGCCTGCCGCGACTATTTCCAGTCAAAACGCATCTTGGGGCGAATCGTTAGCGACATTCACCGCGTCCTCATGGTCCCTGAATCACTCCAAGCAGAATGGGCCGGCGAGTCCGAGCGTGCCCCGCTCACCCTGTGGGATCCTGTAGAGGGAGAGCTACCCTCTGGCCGCGATTACTCCGGCAATGCATCGCCCAACGATTGGAATCACCAAAAACAGGAGGAACCATCCCATGGTGGTCATGATTTTGGAACGGGTGCCAGCTAATGTTCGCGGAGAACTCTCTCGTTGGATGCTTGAACCCAAAACAGGCGTTTTCGTCGGCAAGTTAAACGCCAGGGTTCGAGAAAAATTGTGGCAATACATCTGCAGCCGTTTGAAAGATGGAGGTGCGTGGATATTTTATTCCGCCCCTAACGAGCAAGGCTTTATCATTGACAAATGGGGCAAAACAGACCGTGAACCTGTGGACTTCGAAGGCCTCATTCTCATCCGAAAACCTGAGCTAAGTTAAGTTTTTTGCAGTATCGTCCCCACGCGCGTGGGGGTGAACCGGTATGTGTCGCAGGCTGTGTACGCAATTGCTGATCGTCCCCACGCGCGTGGGGGT
>JANZZJ010000063.1 GCA_026419455.1 Candidatus Sumerlaeaceae bacterium
ACGGGTCACAGTCATCCGTACATCGTGGAAGCCATCCGTTCGCAGGCGGAAAAATTCCTCCACATGAGTGGCACAGACTTTTATTATGAAATTCAGGTGCAACTGGCCGAACGGCTAGCCGCTCATGCCCCGATAGTGGGACCCAAGCGAGTTTTCTTTACCAATTCGGGGGCGGAGTCCATCGAGTGCGCAATAAAGTTAGCGCGCCACCATACGCGCGGCCACCAAATGTTAGCATTTTATGGTTCATTTCATGGCCGTACCATGGGCGCGCTATCCCTAACGGCAAGTAAGAACATCCAGCGGAAGAATTTTGGTCCTTTTCTCAGCGGGGTGGTGCATGCCCATTACCAGCAGCCGGTGGAAAGCATCGAGCGCGACATCATAAAGCGCGTGGTAGACGAGGGCAATTTTGCTGCCGTTTTTGTCGAGCCGATCCAGGGCGAAGGTGGCTACATTGTGCCAGCGCGCGAGTGGTTACTTGAATTGCGCGATCTTTGCAACCGTTATGGCATCGTGCTCGTTGCGGATGAAGTTCAGTGCGGTATGGGCCGCACGGGCAAGATGTTTGCATGTGAACATTTTGGTCTCGAGCCTGACATCATTTGCACTGCCAAGGGGATTGCGTCGGGGCTTCCTTTGGGTGCGGTGATCGCAAGAGCCGACATCATGAACTGGCAGCCCGGTCAGCATGCATCGACGTTTGGCGGAAATCCTGTGGCATGTGCTGCAGCCAATGCAACCTTGGATCTTTTAGAGGAATCATTACTTGCTAACGCCACGGAGGTCGGTGCATACCTTGTCGAGCGTTTGAAGGAACTTTGCGGACAAGTTAAATGCCTTGGCAATCCTCGCGGACTAGGTCTCATGATTGGCATTGACGCGTTGGATGCAAACGGTAACCCATCGCCCGACGTGAGAAACGAAATCGTGAAGAAGATGTTCTACGAAGGAGTGCTCATTTTAGGGTGCGGGGCACATTCGATCCGCTTCTGCCCACCGCTGGTGCTAAATAAGGAACAGGTTGACTACACGATAGAAGCGCTGGGACGCGTTTGTGCGCAATTGTGAGAAAGCGGGCCTCAATCTTGCTCGGTCATTGCGCAGGGTGAGTGACCAAATTTTTAAATATAAATAACCAGAGGCGGTAGACAGCAATGAGCGCTACCGCGTGAGTCTTACCGTCAAGCAATCCCCAAAAGGTCGTGAGTAATTGTGATTTTAGGTTTGACGGGTACGATTGGTAGCGGCAAGAGCACCGTTGCCCGCATGATCCACGAGCTCAGCGGTGCACCGGTGATCGATGCAGACGAAATTGCTCACCGGGTGCAGTTGCCCGGCGGCCCAGCTTTCCGGGAGATTCTTAATGAATTCGGACACGAAATCGTTGCTCCCGATGGCTCGATTGATCGTCAAAAGCTCGGCGAAATAGTCTTTCGCGATGAAGCAAAGCTGAAGCGGCTGAATGAAATTGTTCATCCAAAAGTGCGAGACGAAGAAATCCGGTTACTCGAGCAACTCAGAGCTCGTCCGCTGGTCGTTTTCATGGTGCCGCTTTTGTTGGAGAACGGTTTGCAGGCCAAGGTTGATCGCGTTGCGGTTGTCGTGACCAACGACAGTGTGCGTCGTCAGCGCCTCAAGCAGCGCAATGGCTGGAGCGACTCGGAAATTGACCGCCGCCTTAGTGCTCAATGGTCAGACGAGGAAAAGATGGCATTCGCTGACTTCATAATAGACAATAGTGGATCGCTCGATGAGACGCGGGAACAGGTTCGTTATATGCTTGTCGCCCTAGGCGTACAGCCAGCTCCCGGAGAAAAGTTGTGAACGACAGCACAAGTGATGCGAGCGGACTGCAGCACTTGTTAATGCTCTGCAAGTAGGACATCCAAGGCAGATGTCATAGCACGATAAAATTAGCATTTAATATTTTTAGCGGAGGGTCCAACTGTGGACGTCGAAGCATTACGCAAGAAGACCGTCTCAGAACTCACCAAGATGGCGAAAGAATTGGGTATCGAGGGATACTCGAACCTGCGCAAACAGGAACTCATTTTGCGCATCATGCAAACCATGCCACAGAAGGCGCAGGAAGATACGTCTTCAGCGCAACCAGAGGTGTTGCGCGGAGAAGGTGTATTGGAGATACTTCAAGATGGTTTTGGATTCCTCCGTTCGCCCTCGTACAATTACTTGCCGGGCCCCGATGACATCTATGTATCACCGTCTCAGATTAGGCGGTTCTACCTACGTAAAGGCGATTACGTCGTCGGTGAAATTCGCCCGCCTAAGGATAGCGAGCGTTATTTTGCGTTGCTCAAAGTTGAATCCATTAACGGCGAGCCTCCAGAAAAGGCCCGCGACAAAACTATTTTCGAGGAACTCACCCCTCTCTATCCCAACGAGCGCATTCGCTTAGAAACAACGTCGGAGGAATACACAACCCGCATCTTGGATCTGTTGATTCCTCTAGGTAAGGGGCAGCGGGCTTTGATAGTGGCACCTCCTCGCACGGGCAAGACGGTCATCCTTCAAAAGATTGCGCAAGCGATCACGACCAATCATCCTGAAATCAAGCTCATCGTGCTCCTGATTGATGAGCGTCCGGAAGAAGTGACCGACATGGAGCGCAACGTGAAGGGCGAGGTCATCAGCTCGACTTTCGATGAACCCGCCCAACGTCACACTCAGGTGGCGGAAATGGTGTTGGAAAAAGCCAAGCGAATGGTCGAGTACGGCCACGACGTTGTGATCCTTCTCGATTCAATTACTCGTCTGGCACGTGCGTACAACACGATTACGCCGTCGTCGGGTAAGGTGCTTTCGGGAGGAATAGAGTCGAGTGCTTTGCAGGCTCCCAAACGTTTCTTCGGTGCCGCCCGTAACATTGAAGAGGGGGGATCGTTGACTATTATAGCGACAGCTCTCATTGAGACGGGCAGTCGAATGGATGACGTGATTTTTGAAGAATTTAAAGGTACGGGAAACTGCGAAATCAATCTTGACCGCAAGCTGGCCGATCGGCGGATTTTCCCAGCAATTGATCTTTTGCGAAGTGGAACACGCAAAGAAGAACTCCTTCTCCCCCCCAATGTGTTGACGCGTGTTTGGTTGCTTCGCAAGGTTCTCACCGAAATGACTCCGGTGGAAGCGATGGAGTTCCTACTCGATAAGATGCGGAAAACGAAGTCGAACGATGAATTCCTTGCGGCCATGAACCGGTTCTAAAATTCGTGGCCAGGTGGGCAGGAAGGCTCGTAGCGGCCAATGCCCTGATCTTGTTACCGTGGCGAAAAGGGAAAGAAGTTTCTAGAATGCTGGAGAGATGACCCAGCAGTATTCCGCCGCGCAGATATGTTGCTGGCACCTGTCACCCTCAAGCGTGAAGGCCATGGGAATCTTGCGCCTTGAACCATGGGCGGCCGGAAAAGCATCTTTTGATCCGTAACGCCGCTCCGCCTGGCCATTTCAACGTGTAGATCCACTGAGAGAGTCCCCACGTTAAGCCGGCTGCAACAAGTACGTCCTCGACGTAATGGTGTCCCGATTTCACGCGCGCCGCAGCTGATAGAGCAGCAATAAAGAGCCAGAGTGGTTTGAAACGCGGATAGCACAAACTCAAGAAAGCCGCCAAAACGAAGGCAGCACTGGTATGGCCGGATGGGAAGGATGCATCCTTCACTGAGAACCAAAGGCGATCTGGGCGAGGGCCGCACCAAATATCACGTCTTTCGACCGGAATGTATTTTGTAGGACACTCTGCCGCCAGCTCCCGCATGGCCTTTTCGCGGGCCTCATTCATCGCTATTGACCATTCTGGCCGTCTCCGACCAGACAGCTCTTTAATCGTCGTGGTAAGCAACGTTGCGGTCAAACTGGCTACTAGCAGGTACGCCACGAGTATCCGGCGCCGTGAATCGAAACCACCTATCAGGATTGCAATAGCCAAGGCTGTGAAGGGGTTGGCAAAACCGAGTGCTGCCTCCCACACTAAGGATGGAAGCGGGAGAGCTTGAAGAAAACCTGAGACGGCAAAAAAGATTCTGGGACCAAGTGGAATCAAGGCCACACCAGTTGCAATGGCACCGAGGGGAAACAGAAGATCACGCAACTTGAGCGCAGAGCGAGGCGGCGTCATTATTGGTTTCCCTTTACTTGTGTCACAATCCAACGCCAGCAATTTTATTCTGCTCGGCTTTTAGGGGAGGTCCAGCGTCCTGGAGAAGCCGGCGGAGCCTGCCCGGACTAAGCACTCTGCTTGAGCTCATTACCGAGCTCGTTGTCGGCCGCGAGAACTTTCTCCGTTTGCGAACGGCGAAATTCTGCTAGCTTCTCGCGCAGCGCGCTATCTGTGGTAGCCAGAATCGCGACAGCAAACAATGCCGCGTTAATAGCGCCCGCCTTTCCAATAGCAAATGTCGCCACGGGAATGCCCGCAGGCATTTGCACCATAGAGAGCAAGGAATCAAGACCGTTAAGGGCGTCCGATTTCATCGGGACGGCAAGCACCGGCAAGGTGGTTTTAGCTGCTAACACACCTGCCAAGTGCGCAGCTCCACCGGCGGCAGCAATAATCACTCTTATCCCACGATCAGCCGCACTGGCAGCGTAATGCAGGGCGGCATCCGGGGTACGATGTGCCGAATACACGTGAACGTCCACGGGCACCCCGAACTGGTTCAGTGTCTCTACACAGGCTTTCATCGTATCCCAGTCGGATTTGGAACCCATGACAACGCCTACCAATGGATTCATCATGATTCCCTCTCTTATATAAAATTTAGCATTACTCGTTGGCTGCGGCGATGGGGAGTCAAGCGGCTCATTGTGACAGAAGAGTGAAAACATCGAAGTGACTAGCAGCGGGCTTAATGTTCGCCACCCATCCTAGAAGTGCCACGATCGCCAACCCAGTAAAGCAGTGTGCCCGCAACGAGCGCGACGACATAGCCGTTAGGGAGATAAGCTGCAACCAGAGCACAGAGAAGGCACAGATAGAACGAGGGCCGATGAACCGCCACGTCGGCAGTTAGGAGGATTAGAGCCACCGCTTCGAACAGGAGAATGACGCCTAGCAGGGCAAGTGGAAAAAGTTTGACCATGCTTCCCAAGGCCCCAACACCGAGCGTTCCTACCAGCAGATAAAAAAGCCCGTAGATTACAGGAGCCCCGCCGGTTCGCCCACCGAAGAAATGCATGCCGGCCAACCCCCCACAGCCATGACAAACAGGAACGCCGCCCATCACGGCAGCGAAGATGTTCATGAGACCATAAGTTATACCTATCTTGCGCGCGGTGACGTTTTTAGTCGGGAAAAGGTCCTTTGCAAGACGCTCGGTGGCGAGAACAGAATTGGCCCTGTCTCTTATACACATCT
>JANZZJ010000077.1 GCA_026419455.1 Candidatus Sumerlaeaceae bacterium
CCCCCCAATAATGCTAGCGTAATCAACGGCGCACCAGCGCGGGATATGCCAACTACATAGGTGCGCACCAACCTCCCCGCAAGAACAAGCATGAGAGGGGCACCAACGATGCGCACTATTCCATCAATCGCGCTGAAGGAAAGGCCAAGAATTTGCCATAGCCATCCGACGACAAGAAAATACAGATGAGAGCAAATCCGCGCACTCGTACGGAGATTTGAATACGGGTTTGCAGCCACCAGGCCATTCCCGTTTTCAAAGTATTCACGGGCACAGGCATAATAGACTGCTTGATCCACCTGAACAAAACCTACATACACACGATCGGGTGGAAGATGGAGTGCATAGCCGACGATTGCGACGGCAAAACCCAGTGCACACAACGCGGCAAGAATCTCCGGCCAATAACGTACAGTCCACAAGCGGCAGGCAGCACCACGAAGCAAAGAGTGTGTGGCGGCATTATCGTTGTTCGAGAGCAAGCTTCCCCAAAGCGTTGTCATCTCTCGGCACCGTTTCGCACGTTTCCTTGTAGGACATCGGTCTTTGTGGGATGGGAAAGGTTGCGATGACGGACCTTTAGCAGCACGACATCGCCAAGCAATGGGATAGAGGTTTCAAAGGAATCCGGCATCCGTTGCATTAAGGTGCAGCCATAGTCTAGCGAGGTAAGCACCGCCGTAGCTCTGAGACGCCGCAACGACTCTGTGGTGGCATTATTGCGAAAGCTCTCAAGAGTGTTGCGTACTGCTTTGGCATCTGGGGAATTGAAGAAATGAGCACCGACCACTCGGTGGTGCGTCAGCACCGGTATGAGTGGCGAAATAACACCAAAGCGTGGCAGACGGATGTCCTCAACAATTGTTTCAGTGCTAGCGACCTTATCGAGCGCCTGTAAGAGTTCGATATCGGGAGTCGGGGGTGCGAACACTATTGAGGTCGCAGGAAGAAACACCACCGAACGAATAGTCCATATGATGTTGTCGGGCAAATGAAGGAGCAAAACACCAACGGCCCACACCGGGATTCTCCGCAGTGCATAACGTGCACCCTTAAACGAAAGTAAAATCCTTAACCCAAAAGTCGCCAAAATTGCCAAAGGTGCGTAAAGATACCCGTGGGAAAAATGAAGTGGCTGGACTGCCTCTACCCATGGAAAAATTTTGTCGTGATAGTTTAAAAATATGGCCACCGCCGCCCAAACAACAACCAGCCGAACCTCCGAGCGGCGCCAGTGGTTACGAAAAGATGGTGTGACAACTGCAAGCATCGAAAGTGGAATGAGTAAACCGTAGGCGATGACGATCTGTGATGGCAGCATCACTGCGGGGAATGATTTCATCTGCTCGTACACCGAACGATGCTCGGGGTCCCGTGGAAGCCACACTCCATAGTAGAACGCAAAGAGAGCCGTTATGACGGCGACTGCCAAGAGTGGCCGCCGAGCTGACAGATTGCCTTGCCACCATTCGACAGCGAACCATACAATGCAAATCAAAGCCAACTCGAGGCCGGTGTAGGGATGCGCCCACCAAGTGCACAGTACGCCCAGACAACCGAGCGCCCTGTGGCCACGCAAAAACAGAACCACGGAACCAAAGAAGAGAAAATGGTAAAAGACCTCTGGCGCATAGAAGAAGTTTCGGAAAAGCTGCACATGCCAATCGCCGTAGCCCCCCTCCGCTGTGCGAAAATCGCTTATGAACAAAAACCAAAGATAATCAAGGAATGAGCCAGATTTGCTTTCGTGTAGCCGTCCCACGAAGTAGTTGACAGCCGTGCCAAAAATAGCCGTGAGCCAGGCAAGTCCTCCGCCCAATAACATAACGGCCAACATGGGATTGGCACCGGCCCGCCAGCGATGAACAGTGCGAAACACCATTGCCGCGAGTATCAAGAATGCCGGTGCGAGCAGTAACCGCACGCCACCGTCAATCACCGAAAACGAAAGCCCCGAGAGGCGCCATAACCAGCCCACCAGCAGAAAGTACAGATGCGAGTACTGACGTGGCGCATTCGGATCATATGAGTAAGGATTGGCTGCAAATAGGCCATTTCCGTTTTCGAAATATTCGCGAGCACAGGCGTAATAAACGGGCTGGTCAACTTGCACAAATCCAAGATATGTGCGAGTAGGAGGCAGAAAGAGGGCATGCACAACTATACCCAGGGAAGAGACCACGACTGCAGCGACAGTGGTAATTTCCGGCCAGTAGCGACGCCACAGATGCCGTAGTTTCAGCGTTTTTGTTTCCATCTTAGTGCGTATGGCAAAAGGTCCTGCCCGGCTTTGTCACGTGGAGAATTCTATCGGAAAGAGAATCTTGCCGTCGGGGGCCCCTTCCACTTTTCACTCGCAGAGCATCCTGTGCCAGGGTATCGAACAAGTATGCGTATCATGGGGATAGATCCGGGTTTGGCTCACACGGGATATGGCATCATTGAGGTCAAGGGCAGCGACGCTCGGCTTCTTGCCTCGGGTGATGTGGAAACGTCGGCTGGTGAAGCGCTTGCCCAGCGTTTGCAGTATATTTACGGCGAGCTTTCACGTATTATAAGAGAATGGTCGCCAGAAACTATTGCCGTGGAGAGCTTGTTCTTCTGCACGAATGTCCGAACAGCCATCTCGGTGGCGCAAGCGCGGGGAGTAGCCCTGCTTGCGACCGCCGCATCAGGTGTCGCCGTGCACGAATACTCTCCCCTAGAAATCAAATTAGCGGTCGCGGGGTACGGGAAAGCCCCCAAAGAGCAAGTTAAAAAAATGGTGCGCGCTATCCTTGGCCTTCGGGAGCTCCCCCCTACCAGCCACGCTGCTGATGCACTGGCAGTGGCGCTTTGTCATGCTTATTCGCAGCGCTTTGAGCGCGTAGTTAAACAAAGTCGCGGCTGAACGCGAATCGTGTTTGGCGTTCATGATAACGTGACAACTAGAAAGAAGACCTGCTCAGTGTCACAATGGTGAGTTCGTTTTACATCCACGTTCCTTTTTGTGAAGCGCGATGTCCGTATTGCGATTTTTTTACACTGGGAAAAGGCACGGACGGCGCTCGGTTGGCAAGTGGATGGCTTACGGTTGTAGCTCACGAACTTGAATTATGGATCGCAGCAGGAGATGTTGTGGCGAGTGAGCCAGTACGAACTTTGTATTTGGGCGGCGGCACCCCTAGCCTTGCTTCGGCCGAAGCTGTGGATGCGTTCGTAAAAACCTTCCGCTCTCTTATGAGTTTTGCTGCCGATGCAGAAGTAACGATAGAGCTTCAGCCGGGCACGGTCGATCAGCGGAAATTAGAAGGTTATGCGCTTGCGGGCATCAACCGGTTTTCTGTTGGGGCACAGACTTTCTCCCCTGCTCGCCTGAAGCTTTTGGAACGGCGCCACAGCGTCGAAGATACTGTAAAACTGATTCGCGATGTCAAAAACGTAGGACGTCTTTCAATAGATCTCATCGCTGCCCTTCCAGAACAGACACTAAAAGAATGGCAGGCTGACCTCGAAACAGCAGTTTCGTTTGACCCAGAGCACTTGAGTGTTTATGAATTAACATACTATCATGGCACAGCTCTGGCGTCGCGTTTGCATGAAGGAAGTCTTCGTCAGGTTGACGAAGAGCTTCGTGTAGAGATCTTTGAGTGGACTGTGGCCACGCTTACCGAAGCAGGCTACGAGCATTATGAGATTTCCAACTTTGCTAAGCCAGGCTGCCGTTCGCGCCACAATGAGAACTACTGGCGGTTGGGCGACTACGTTGGTCTTGGGGCTGGAGCACATTCGTTTGTGTTCCCGCATCGCTATGCTAATCCCCCAGATGTCGAAGCTTACAGTGCCGCGATCTCCGCTGACAAACTTGCCCGCAGGCTCATTGACCCTCACGATCAGGATGTTTTCTATCTCGAGAACCTGTTTATGGGATTGCGGTTACTTGATGGTGTAGACATAGAAGACTTCCGAACTCGCTTCGGGGTTGGGATTCTCGACCATTTTGCCTCGCGCCTGGCCCCCTTGTTTGAAGAAGGACTTCTCGAGCTTCACGGAAACCGCCTGCGACTGACACGAGAGGGCATCGTTCGCGCCGATGCCGTGATCAGCTACCTTGCCTAAGAGGGCAAGGAGAACCGGGCCTCTGCGCACGCGATGGTTCTAGTACGGACTGCGATGGTGTTGCGCAGGGACTAAATGTCAGCTATGTTATTGTGATGAGCTGTGGAGAGCATAGCGGAGGACTTCTGCCAGATGTTGCGGGGTCCGGCCGGTTGCTTGCCGAATTTGTTCACGGCAACTGAAACCGTCGGCGATGACAAGCTCGTCCGGTGCCGCAGCCCGCACCGCGGGGAGGAGGGCGCGCTCGCCTATCTGCAGCGACATATCATAATTCTTTGCCTTAAATCCGAAGCTCCCAGCCATGCCGCAGCAACCAGGCTCGGGAGCTGTGTAATCAATGCCCATCATCCCCATGAGCCGCTCGTCGTACTTTACCTGCATAATAGCTTTATGGTGACAGTGGGCGTGAAAGACGGCACGCCTCTTCAACTGGGGCGGAGTCCAGTGCGCCGAGCGTAGAACAAGGAACTCGGCCAGCAAGTATGTTTGGGCAGCGAGGGCTTGCGCACGACGCTCCTTGGGCAGAAGGTTAAGCAACTCGTCTCGGAATACGGCGGCAGTACTTGGTTCCAACACAACCACCGGCACCCCCGCTTCGATCTCAGGGCCCAGGGCCACTAAGATTTGGCCCAGCAATCGCTTTGCGATCCTTAGCATTCCGGCGTCGTAGAGTGCACGTCCGCACGCCACTGGAGAGCGCGGAACAAGAACCAGCCAACCAGCAGCTTCAAGAACTTCCAAGGCAGCACGTAGAGGTTCAGGCGTAAAGTAGTTATTAAAAGTATCGGGCCAAAGAATAACCGTCCGCTCGTTAGCCTGCCCTCGTGCAACCGCTCCCTCAGCGATATTGGTTGGCCGGTTTTGCAGGAACCACTTGACGAAAGTCGGATTGGCAAAGCGGGGCAACTCGCGTTGTGGGGCAATGCCCGCGAGCTTTTTCATGGCATAAGTGAGTCCTGGTGCGTTTATTAATATATTAGCAAGATTTGGGACACGCTCAGCGATCCGTGCCCACCAATGAACAAGACCAAAAGCGTAATGCTCGAGCGGACGCACACGCCCTTCGTAGTAGTGTGAAAGGAACTCCGACTTATAGGTTGCCATATCAACGTTGACTGGGCAATCGGACTTACAGGCTTTGCACGACAGACACAGCTCCAGAGCCTCTCGCACCTCCTCACAGCGCCACGAGCTTGTGAGGAAATCGCCATGGATCATTTCCTGCAACATGCGTGCGCGTCCGCGGGTCGAGTGCATTTCTTCGCGCGTCACCATGAAGCTTGGGCACATGGCTCCACCCTCTAGGCGCCTGCATTTGCCTACCCCCACGCACCGCAAAATAGCTCGGGAAAAACTCCCAAAGCTCTCCGGGAAATGAAAATGCGTCTTAGGTTGCCACGGTCGGTAGTCGAGGCCGAGGCGGAGGTTGTCTGCAGGGCCATAGGCATCAACAACTTTGCCAGGATTCATCCGGTTATCGGGATCCCAGATCCTCTTAAACTCACGAAACGCTTCCGTGAGCTCGGGACCGAACATCTTAGGTAGAAGGTGGGCGCGAGCCTGGCCATCACCATGTTCCCCGCTCATCGAGCCGCCATACTTGACAATGAGATCACCGGCTTCGTCGAGGAACCGAACGAACTTCTCGATTCCCTCGCGCGACTGCAAGTCGAAGTCGAGACGGAGATGGACACACCCGTCGCCAAAATGGCCGTAGAGAGCGCTTTCGTAACCAAAGCGATCGCGCAGCGCAGCAAAATCGCGCAAGTAGGCAGCAAGATTTTCTGGAGGAACTGCAGCATCCTCCCAACCCGGCCACGTATGCTTGCCGTCGGGCAGAAACGCAGTGGCTCCCAAGCCGCTTTTGCGGACCTCCCAAATAAGTTCAGCTTCGCGTTCGTCTGGAAATTTAACACTCGGCTTGTTTGCTCGCTTTTCGAGGGCGGCAACCAAGGTTTCCGCCTGCGCCCGCGCTTCTTCGGGCGTTTGCCCACCAATCTCAACGAGAAGCCACCCAGTTCCTGGCGGCAGGGGATCAACGTCATGAGGGCTCAACCGCTTTTTGCGACGGAGGAAACGGCGAAGGTAATCGTCCATCCCCTCCAATCCAATCGGTTGGAAAGCAAGAATTTCAGGAACTTCTTCGGCTGCCGTAAAGACGTCGGGATAACCGAGCACTACGAGACAGCGATGCGGGGGGGCTGGAATCAGCCGCACCGTGGCTTCGAGAATAGTGACACATGTCCCTTCGCTTCCCACTAGAGCCCGGGCGACATGAAAGCCGTTTTCTGGAAGGAGATCATCAAGATTGAACCCCGACACACGACGCGGCAGATGAGGGAATCGTGTGCGGATGAGGTTTGCGTAGCGGTCCCGCAGGTCACGAAGTTTGCGATAGATTTCTCCGCGAGGTCCTCCAGCCGCAATGATGGCCTGAAGCTCTTGCTCACTTGTAGCACCTACGCGTAGCCGCTCGCCGCGATAAGTGACAATCTCAAGTTCGTGGACGTTATCGGAAGTCCTTCCAGCCATGACAGAATGAATGCCGCACGAGTTATTGCCGATCATTCCGCCAATGGTGCAGCGATCGTGGGTTGCCGGATCCGGCCCAAAAGCCAATCCATAAGGACGAATCATACGCTGGAGATCATCCAAGATTGTCCCCGCCTGCACACGGGCAAGACGCTTGGCCGGATCAACTTCCACGACACGATTCACATATTTTGAAAAATCGAGAATGACGGCAACGTTACAACATTGTCCGGCCAGACTCGTGCCTCCCCCTCGGCTCAGAATCGGAACACCGAAACCACGGCAGACCTCTAATGTGGCAAGAACATCTTCATAGCTTCGCGGAATTACCACCCCTATAGGTACTTGGCGGTAATTTGAAGCGTCTGTGGAGTACATCGCACGCGTTGCGCGATCGAAGCGAACCTCCCCAGCAACAACACGCCTGAGAGCCTGTTGTAGAGCTTTAGCGTCCGCATTGAGGTGTAAGTCGCTCATATTCCAGCTTATGCCGGTTTTTCTGCAACTATTCGATTTCAGGCTAAGTTTGAACGCCGCCGGTGCAGGGAAGGCGAGCGCACCCAAGGTTCTCGCCGATACGCACACTCTCGCACCGGTATTTCTGGGAAAATTGTTGTTGTTATGTGCCCTAAAAGAACGTCCTGTGTCTTCACATCACATGCTGTGCGCAAAAATTGCGGAGAAAGAGTGCCATGTGTCGCATGGTGGGATTTAGCGCGTCTTCGCCCCAGAGGATTGGACCATTCCTCGAGGCAGTAGCATTTCAGGCGCAACATGGCTGCCGGCCGTGGGGACGCCCTCACGGCGACGGATGGGGAATGGTCATTGCTACCGCACAGGGCTGGTTTCAAACGAAAAGCGATCGTCCCATTTGGGACTTTCCTTTGCACCATCTGGCTAACCTCGAGGCAACATGCGGATTAGTCCACGCCCGGTTGGCCTCGCCAAACACACCTGTGGACATCACGAAGGTTCATCCTTTTTCTGCTACGCTCGGGGAACGCACCTTCGCTTTTTGCCATAATGGTAGCATTTCCAAGGCCGAGCATCTCTTGCCTGATATACAGATTGCGCTCCCGCCTAAAGCCATCGACACAGAGATATACTTCGGTCTTGTTCAGCAACATCTGGGCAATGGCCTGGACGCAGCACTAGCCCTCAGAGAGGCTGCCCGTAAGATACTTTCAGCGGACTGTGAAGCTAGTTCGCTCAATGCGCTGCTCCTCACTCAGGATGAGCTTGTGGCGCTAAGAGGCCCAGTGACGCATGGACTTGAGCATTATTACACACTATATTATTATCAAGTAAATGAATGCTGCGTCATAAGCACCGAGTCCCATGAACAATGGGGTGAAGGCCTGTTGCTGGATGGAACCCTGGTAGTGCGAGATGGGCAGCTCCTCACGACTCAGCCGTGGCCGTGACGATGTCGTGCGACGAGAGAATCTTGAATGAGTGCACCGGTTAGAATTTTGCGACGACCATGGCACGTGCTCTCTTACTGGTACCGTGGATATTCGACTTTGCGGCCTATGATTTTTGGTCATGTCCTGTGGGCCTGCTGAGCCTAGGAGGGCTTTTGAGGGGCTGGAAGTGGGATGTGGACTATGTTGACCTTACGGACCGCCACCACCCTCTTGTTGCGGAGCACCTACGCGAGCGGACTTTTCACACAGGTAAGTATTATGCCGAGGAAGTGCCCAAGCCTCCTGTACTGCAAACCATCCCACGCCGTTATAAACGCTACGGCCTGCCCCCTGACATAGCCGCTGACGAGATCGCCGCACTTGACCGGCCCGACGTCGTCCTTCTTACGTCGCGAATGACATACTGGTATCCAGGAGTACGCGAAGCCATAGGATTGTGCCGCCAAATTTGGGGCAACATCCCTATCATTCTGGGCGGCACTTACGCCCCTCTATGTTGGGAGCACGCACGCTCTCATTCTGGGGCTACGCTGGTCTTCCGCGGTGAAGCAGAGGAGGCACTTCGGAACTTACTTGAACAGATCCTCGGATGGGCACCCTGCACGACAGCAGATATTCAACCGAGGCTGGCGAACCTTGACACGTTGCCTTATCCGGCTTGGGAACTGCGCCGCTGGAACAAGGCTTTGGTTGTGGAAACAAGTCGGGGGTGCCCTTACAGTTGCACTTACTGCGCTACGGGACGACTGCTCCCCCACTGGCGTGCGAAATCGCCATCGCGCGTTGCCGACGAAATTGACTACGCGGTTGGCGAGCTAGGTGCCGAGGATATTGCCTTTGCCGATGATGCTCTATTGCTGAATGCTGAGAGCCATTTTTTGATTTGGGCGAAAGAAATTGAACGGCGCAACATTCGCGTTCGCTTCCACACCCCTAACAGTCTTTTCGCGAACATGATCACACCCCAAGTTGCCGAAGCCATGCGAAATATTGGTTTTAGGACAATACGCGTGAGTCTCGAAACCGCGAACGACTCCCACCTGGAAAAAATGAACAGACGAATTCGCTTAAAGCATTTTCGTGAGGCAATGAAAAATCTTCGTGCAGTGGGGTATGGGCCGAGCGAGATTGGCGTCTATATTCTTTGCGGCTTGCCTGGACAAACTCGAGCAGAAGTACGAGAATCCATAGACGTAGCGATCGGCGAAGGGGGGACCCCACGACTGGCTGAATTTTCGCCTATCCCGGGAACAGCCGAGTGGAAATGGGCAATACAGGCGACTAGCTTACCCCTCGAGGAGGAGCCCTTGCTGCAAAACAACTCAATTTACTGGTGGCTCAGCGGATCTATGACTCCTGAGGAACTCGCCGAGCTCAAGCGCTATGCTCTGAGGCAGAGCTGCGAAAACCCCAGGGCTACTGACTCGGCATGAGAAAGTTCTCACGATGCGCGAGTACCTGCAGGGTTTCTCGTTTCGAGCTCGGAGAAGACCCTGCTCTACGAGCACCAGCGAAGCGGAATCGGACTTGATTCCGCTCCTCACGGTGCCAGCTATGGAGAGGTCACGTGCCCTGATGAGAAACAAAAAAATTGAAGCGATAGTGAACGGCAAAGACCCATTGCTGGTGTTTGCCATCACAGCGATGGTTACCAGCCTCGTGATGGCTGCCTTCGCTTTATTAGTTCCCCGACGGGACGCAAGCCAAGCTCCGGCCCCTCCCCTACCACGCGATGTGTCGGCAATTTTAGCTCAGAAGCAGTTCGAGCAGCAGGGCAACGCTCCAAACGCCTCGGGACAGAAAACCGTCAAGACCGATGCCGACCTTGCTCACGAGGAACTTTTGGCATTACAAGAGACAGCAGCTGGCCCAGCGCCGCAGGTTCACTTACGGAGTCAATCGGGCGAACAAGTGTCGATAGGGACGGCCGCCCCTGAAGAGTTGTCGCAAGCGAAAAGTTTTCCACCTATGGCCTCACCAACGACATCGGAAGCTTCTTCTCGTCCCTCAGAACCACTTGACTTGCCCATCGTGCCTCCCGTGCCAGCATCAAAATCATATGTCGGTCAAGCTGCGCAAGTAAGCCAGGCATCCAACACCCCCACGAAAAGCCCTGATTCGTTAGAACAAGTGCGCTATTATGTGGAGCGGATTAACGCTGCTGCGTCGAAAGAAGGTGGACTGCCCATCTCCACGCCACCACCGATCGCTGTTCCGCGTGAACTTGCCCAGGCAAATTCAACCCCAACGCCGACCCCTTCGGTGTTTCACCGAGTGAGGAATATTCCTTCGCACCTCATCCAAACTCCGTTGCCCGTGGTCTCCAATGCGTCTCCCTCCAAAAGCCTCTCTCCGGCGGCGGATTCAGCTCTAGCCGACGCAGGTGAAACCGCGCAAAAATGGAGCGAGCAGAAAAATCCATTGATAAAAGAAATGTGGCATGGTTCCCAACCAGTTCCCACGATACCAACCGGCACACCCTTGGGAAGCGTGCCTTTGGGACCAGATTCTGTTTCGATAATTGCCCAGGCACCAGTTCCAAGCCCGGCAGCGGTTGCCACTGCGCCTGTGCGGGGAACAAGCACGCTGCTCCCCCCTTCGACTTCGGAAGGAATTGCTGCGACTGAGCCATCGCCAGCTGGAAAAACATTGGCACAGACCAACCAAAAGCCTTCCTCGCAATCCTCGCCTGAGAATGTCACGACTCTTACGGCTGAATCCCCTCGGCCGGCTCCGACGGTAAAGTTCCAGGCCGATTTGTCGAGCTCTGCCAAGTCGCCGGTGTCTTCGCCGGTGCCAGAATTCAGTCCCACGCCACGCGTGTTCGAAAAGGAGATTCGCACAACGGGAGAATTTACTGTGCGTAAAGGCCGGGCGGTTGTGACCTTCTCAAACATCCCGGTTGAAAAAATAGAAAACACCACAACGACGACGCTCCCCGGGGGGGAAGATCCTTCACGAGTTGGGACTCGTTCCGAAAAACAGGTTGCGCAGCCTGCCCCAGGGAATCAAAGCAAGCCTCTTAACACTTTGGAAACTCCCCTGCCCACTTTTAGTCCCACCACGGAGTCGGGAGATTCTCTAGTGGAGAAAGGGGTGGAACAGCTTGTTCGAGCTGGAGATGACTCGAAGCTTGCCCAACGACTTGCGAGCAAAGTGATTGCGGCGAGCATGGACGAGGAAGTGCTCACACACGAGCAATTGGAGCGCCACGTTCAGGTTCTCGAAATTCTTCGCGGAGTAAAAGTTAACGATGACAACCGTCCCAACGTGGAAGGGTTGCTAGCGCAGGATTGGCTGGAACGCACAGCAGTGGCAGCCATTGCTCAACAGCGAGGCCTTGCTGTAACGGAAGATGAAATCACTGCCGAAATCGAACGACGCAAAGCACGATACGGACAAAACCTTCCGGATGCGCTCCGTCGAGCCGGGTTCACGGAGGAGGAAGTGCGCCGCGAAATCCGCAAGGCTTTGCTTGTGGACAAGCTTGTGGAAAAGGAAATGGCGGAGAACTATCCAGAAGACAAATTGCGCGAGTTGTATAAGGCGAATCCCGAACGCTATCAGCCGTCACGTCGCCTGCATGTTCGCGAGATTTTCAAAAAGAAGGAGCCTGGCAAGGAGCGCGAAGCACGTGAGGCGCTGGAAAGAATCCGACTCGAGATCGCCAAGGGAGCAAGTTTCGAGGATTTTGCGCGTCGAGAAAGTGAATCGCCAACGAAGGATGAAGCTGGTGATTTGGGGTGGATTGATGCCTCCAAGCCTCTTTCACCGAGGCAAGTCCAGGCCCTGGCGAATCTTAAGCCCGGTGAGGTGAGCGACGTCATCGAACTGGGCGACGGGTACCAATTGCTCAAACTCATTGAGATCCAAGAGCCGAAACCAGGATTTGAAGGAGCCGCGGACGTTGTGAAGGCGGCTGTGAAAGATCATATTATCGGCCTTGCCTATGATGAAGCTCTAGCACGCTTCGATGTGAAGTTGCGCAACAGGCGATTGACCCCTCGGTTGCACCACCCCGAAGTGAGCCGTGTGGACAGTACGGCGACCCCTGCACCTTCGCGACCGCAAGGTGCTCGAAAGCCAGGGCGTGGTGTAAACACGCATTCCGCTCCCCCAAACGACCAAGCTCCCAGAGCAGCACCGGCGACTTTGCTTTCGGCAGGTCCCCCTGCCTCAACATCGCCTACTCCCAAATCGCGTATATTCCCTTTCCTTAAAAAACGTAGCGAACAGTGATGGCAAGGTATATGACCGAAGCATCTCGGACGAAGCAAAGAGCTCAGGGTAAAAAAGATGTGAAAACGCGGCGTCGCCGGGTTCGCACGGTAACCGCCGAAGTCGTAAAACAACCAGCTTCCACAGCCGCCGGGTGGCGCGAACGCTACGGTTTTAGCATCAATAATATAGTGGCTGCACCCACCTGTGGGGAGATGACCGAAGAAAAGGCCCCGTTTACCCACTGGCTTTGGAAAGCTCTGTTGGTTGTGTTGCCGATAGCATATCTAATTGCTTTTGGACGATTTGGACTAGGTGAGCGCGACGATGGTTTCGTGCTTGCTCAGTCATGGCGCATCCTGAATGGCCAACTTCCGCATCGCGACTTTATCAGCGTGCGTCCTGCAATGCCCGCGTATGACCACGTACTGCCGCTGCTGCTTATGCCGGAATCCTTAGAGATGATTTTTGACCGGTTTCTTAACTACGTCATCATGGCAGCGGCAAACTTCTTTCTGTTCGCTGCAATAGACCGATGGCTTCCGCTAAGGCAGTTCCATTTGAGCGTTCCGGTGATGGCGATTCTGGGATTCATTTATTCCATGCACAATTTCCCACCGATGGCATGGACGACGACGGATGGCGTGTTTTACTTTTCCGTAGGACTTTACTTTTTGTCGCGGGGCGACAGTTGGCGCTGGCTTGCCCTAGGTATGGCCGCAATTATTGCTGGGCAGCTGACGAAGCAGTCCTTTATCGCGATGCCACCACTGGCCCTCCTGCTCATATGGGTCATTTATGGCAAAAAGGCCCTTGGGCGAGCGGCGGCGCTTGGGGTGGCCATGTCGATGGCATTGCTCGCTTGGGGAGCTGCCGTTGGTATTTTGCGGCCAATGATTCATCAGACCACCAACACGGTGGGCCGCAGCAATGTTTTCATCTATAGCGGCTTATTCCCGTACTTGGAACACGCGAGGTATTTCCTTCCGGTCGTCCTGGTATTCGCATTTAAACTGCTGAGCCCCCATTCCCCTGTGTGGGCCCGACGAGGAATGGTCGCGGTTGTTTTCGGCTGCTGTGTGGCACTGCTGTTTGAAACGCTCGACAATTACTTAGCGCCGCAACTTCTGATGCGGCGCTTGGCCGCGAAACTGTCGGGCGGCTTTCTGGCCCATGGCTATGCAGGCAAGAGTTTCGCCGAAATCTGGCAGGAATTCGTGACCCACAAAGGGTGGATAGAAGGGATGGGATTCAACATCCCGTATCATGGGGTAAGAAGCCTTTTTTGGCTAGGCTTGTTGAGCACATTCATGACGCTGCAACTGAAACGGAATCCTGTTTCCTTTGTTCCACTTTACGGCCTCGCCCTGGCTTGGTCCTGCTCGGCGACGAACGGTTATCCAACTCCGGCGCTGTGCTCCGGTCCGCTCCTCTTTGCCTTGTTTCAGGCCACGTTCCCCTTGCTCAGCCGACGTTTTACCACGGCGGCGGTACACACGCTGCTTTGGGGAGGGTTAGCAGTATATGCGTTTGCCAACTGCTTTCCCTACCAGTCGAAGCCAATTTGGCGTTGCACCTATCCACTTGGTCAGATTTTCAAGAAGGCGTCGTTTATTTATGGAGATGAGCGAGCGTGGCGCACTTATTCCGAGCTAGCTGAGCTTGTGAAGAAGTATGGGCCGAATTTCAAGACGTTGCCCAATGTGCCCCTGGCTAATTACCTCACCAATACGATCCCTCCTATCCCTGTGGATTGGGTAGAAGATTATGAATTGCCGGGAGAATGGCGTGACGTCGCCCTTGAGTTGGATCGAAGTGGCGCAACCGTGTTTGTGCGTAAGGAACTGATGGAAACCGAACTTCTCCCCTACTATAAATTTGGTGGCATTAACTCGACGGTGACCTTCTACGTCACAAAGTCTTGGAAAAAAGTGGAAAGTTGTCCGGCCTTCGATATCTATGAGCGCGATAACACGACTTCCTCGCCACTGGAGGGAGTTGCTCCGGAAATAATTGACTGGCTGGGGAGGAAGGATTCGAACCTTCGAATGCGGGTTCCAAAGACCCGTGCCTTAGCCACTTGGCTACTCCCCAGCGAAGGACCGAATTTTGATACAGCTTTTGAAAAGAGCAATTCAGCCGCCGATGCGTTGTAAAATTAAGGAAACTCGGCGGACTGGCAAGGCAGAGAGAGTCAAGTGGTGTGTGCTGAACATAGCTTAGTCGCGTAGAAAGGACATGTTGAAATGACAGATGAACGCAACTACCGCCCCGAAACGCTGGCATTGCACGCCGGTCACGTTCCCGATCCCACTACAAAGGCACGGGCTGTTCCGATCTATCAAACCACCTCTTACGTGTTCGAAAACTCAGAACACGCAGCGCGGCTTTTTGCGTTGGAAGAATTCGGCAACATCTACACTCGGATCATGAACCCCACGACCGACGTGCTGGAAAAACGACTAGCTGCGTTGGATGGTGGAGTAGGAGCGCTGGCTGTGGCCTCAGGTCAAGCAGCAATAACACTTGCCGTTCTCAACATTACGCGTGCAGGGCAGAACATCGTTTCTACCAGCTTCTTATATGGAGGCACGTACAACCTCTTTCAGCATACACTTTCGAAAATGGGGATCGAGGTGCGGTTTGTAGACAGCTCGGACCCGGCCAACGTGGCGGCAGCAATTGATGAAAACACGCGACTGGTATACATGGAATCGATTGGCAACCCGAAAAACAATGTGGACGACTTTGAGGCTATCGCCGAGATCGCCCACGGTGCGGGAATCCCCTTCGTTGTGGACAACACAGTAAGTCCTTTCATTTTCCGCCCGTTCGATCATGGGGCGGATATTATTGTTTATTCGCTAACTAAATTTCTCGGCGGCCACGGAACCTCCATTGGTGGAGCTATTGTGGATTCGGGGCGCTTTGATTGGTCGAACGGGAAGTTCCCTGAATTCACGGAACCAGATCCCTCTTACCACGGCTTGGTTTTCTGGCAGCCTTTTGGTCTTCACGACAAAGCGGTAGTGCGCGGTGCAGCGTACATAATCCGGGCACGCGTTTCGCTCCTACGCGATCTTGGCCCATGCATTTCCCCGTTCAATTCCTTTCAAATCCTGCAGGGCATCGAAACGCTTCACCTGCGCATGCAGCGACACTGCGGGAACGCTCTGGCAGTGGCGCAGTGGTTAGAAAAACACCCAGCAGTAACATGGGTGAATTACCCAGGCCTCGCTAGCCATCCCAACCACGAAAGAGCCAAAAAATATCTGAAGAATGGGTTTGGTGCCATTATCGGTTTTGGCATCAAGGGCGGTTTGGAAGCAGGCAAGAAGCTCATCGATCACGTTAAGTTGTTCAGTCACCTTGCGAATATCGGCGACGCCAAGAGTCTGATTATTCACCCTGCCTCCACGACCCATCAGCAGTTGTCGCCGGAGGAACAACTTGCCACAGGGGTCACCCCCGACTTCATTCGCCTCTCCATTGGGCTGGAGCACGTGGACGACATCATCGCGGATCTTGATCAGGCTTTGGCTGCCAGCCAACGCTGAGATGGGAGACTAGGCACAATGACAGAAGTATCACACGAACGGGGCGAACTGACAGCTCGGGGCAAGTCAGGACTGGGGCTCGTTGAAACCCACTACGTGGAGTTATTCCAGGAGGGTTTAGAACTCGAGAGCGGAGTACGCTTTGGGCCAATCACGGTGGCTTATGAGACCTACGGGGAACTTTCGCCACGACGTGATAACGTCATTCTGGTTTGCCACGCTCTTTCGGGGGGCGCCCACGCGGCTGGATGGCTTCCTGGTCAGAAGAAGCCGGGATGGTGGGACATTATGATTGGACCCGGCAAGGCATTCGATACGAATAAATATTTCGTAATCTGTTCCAACGTGCTGGGAAGCTGCTACGGCACGACAGGACCTTCCTCGCTTGACCCCAAAACAGGCAAACCTTACGGCCTGACGTTCCCAGTCGTGACCATCCGTGATATGGTCAACGTCCAGGCACGGTTACTCGACTATCTCGGCATAGCACGCGTTTTGTGTGTTACTGGCGGTTCGATGGGTGGGATGCAGGCCTTGCAGTGGGCCGTGGCGTATCCCGAACGGGTGCGCTCCGTCGTTGCGATTGCCACGACCTGGCGCCATTCCGCCCAGCAAATAGCGTTTAACGAGGTGGCCCGCCAAGCCATTATGGCCGACCCCGCTTGGAATCGCGGAGATTATTACGGCACGGAAGGTCCGAGGATGGGCCTTGCGGTAGCACGGATGATTGGCCACATTACATACCTGTCGGACGTTAGTATGGAGCGCAAATTCGGTCGGCGCTTGCGCAATCGCGAGCGTTATGGATTCGATTTCACCTCCATTGATTTTGAGGTGGAAAGCTATTTGCGCTACCAGGGTCAGAGCTTTGTGGAGCGCTTCGATGCTAACTCGTTGCTGTATCTGACTAAGGCACTGGATTACTTCGACGTGACGCAGGGTACAGGCGCCCTGACGGATGCTTTTGCGGGAAGTAAGTCGTTGTTTTTGTTCATCACTTTCTCCTCCGACTGGCTCTATCCGCCGCAACAGCTCAAGGAAGTGGCCCAGGCAGTGCGGCGGGCAGGAGGAGATGCCACGTATTGCGAAATCAACAGCGATTACGGCCACGACGCGTTTCTTCTGGAGCACGCCGCTCAGGCACCGCTTATCGCTTCGTTCTTGCAACGGGCGAGCGAGCACCAATTCGAAGGAGACAGCGGTGAGGGAATCTAATCGCAAATTCATCGAAGAATGGATTATTGAGCATGTTCCTGAGCGAGCACGTGTGCTTGATGTCGGCTGCGGCGATGGCGCCTTACTCGAGCGTTTGGTGAAAGAAAAAGGTGCACGTGGGACGGGCATCGAAATCGAGGAAGCAAACGTGCGCAAGGCTATCCAGCGCGGCTTGAGCGTTCACCACGGCGACGCCGAGGAGGGGCTAGACCATTACGCCGATGACAAATTCGACGTTGTGATTTTTAGTCTAACCATTCAGGAGCTAGGACATCCCCAGCGACTGTTGCGCGAAGCATTCCGAGTGGGCAAACAACTGATTGTGACATTTCCTAATTTTGGCCATTGGCAAGCGCGTTGGCAGCTCGGAATCCTTGGCCGCGCCCCGAGCACGCCATGCCTTCCCTACACGTGGTTCGAGACGCCTAACCGCCATTATCTCACGGTGCTCGACTGGGAAACGTTTGCGCGCGACGAAGGATGGCGCATTCTCGACAAGGGTTTTGTAAGCTGCGGGAGACCAGTGCGTTTTTTCCCCAATCTGCGCGCTGAGGCTGCTATGTACCTGCTTGAAGAAATTGCCCCGTCTCCCATCCAAAATCATTGAGTGGCTCTTGCTTCAGAGCAGCACCTTCGCTATGCCCAACCGTTCGGCAATGCGCTTGAGTCGCAAAACAGCACTAGCGGCGGGTGGGAGTCCTTGACAAGCATATTGGCAGGCGCGCACGGCGTCTGAGCGCATGCCACGCAAATCATATAATTCTGCTAATTTGACAAATAGCTCACTTTGCTGAGGAGCTATTCTGAATAGAGCCTGGCGAAGGTGCCACGTGGCAAGAGCGTAGGACTGACTTCGTTCCAACTCACGCACGAGAAGCAGGCGTACGACAAAGTGGTTTGGATTGTTGGCCACGGCTGTCCGCAATGTTTCAAGCACTTTCGGGGCAGCATTCGTGTCTTGGTAAAAAAAGGCGAGCTGTTCGTAATAGTTCGGTTCATAAGGATTGGCCTCAATTGCATTTCTATAGGCAGACTCAATCCTAGGCGCTAATGCCAGCAGCGCCAGAGAATCGCTGGCGCAGCGCTCCTGATAGTGCTGAGCCAGTTTAGCCCATCCCTCGGCAAAGAAAGGGAACATCCGCACGGCACGCTCGAGGCGGCGCCCGTAGTCTGGCGACGACGTTGGTTCACTGGCAAGGCGCTGGACCAGTGCTGCAGCGCGGTGAGGCAGCGCTTGAAGAAATAGAATGGCCATGACCACAACCGCGACAGTGGCCACCCTAATGACGTATCCTTTTGGGGGCTGCGCCAACAGCGAAGATTTTCTTCGCTCGGAAACAGCTAAACGTTGCAAGTCAGGCGATGGTACTACCTGGACATTCTCAAAGAAGATACGCAGAGGATCGCGGACACTCACAAGGCTAACGAAAGTGCCGGCAATGGCCCACCACAAGGCCCATCCCCACGGCTGCGCAAAATCATCTGCAATGAACAGACGCCCAAATCCGAGCAACATGAGCGAGAGAAATACGAGAACACTCATGCGCAAACGCCGATTCGGGAAAAGGGCCCAGTGGCGCAGAGCGTACCATGGCACGCGCAGCCATGCGACCGCGAAAAGCAAAGCGCCAGTGCATCCCCATTCGCATGGCATTCGCAGCAGACCAGGAACGACGGACGGCAACTCGACATAGCCCACGGGACGGAATGCAGCGGATAACCACGGCCACGTGGCGGTTCCCGAACCTACAATTGGATATGCCAATAACAACCGTTTCGCCGTCAAAACCGTCATCACTTGCGGGTAGCTGAGGACATCCCACCTGCCCAGGCGATAGGCGTCGAGGACAACAATGAGCTGCTGCACGAACCACACGGTGAGGCCAAAGAGCAAAGCTGCCGACCATAATACAAAAACGATGTTTGCAGGCTTACGTAGCAGAAAAAACGGTTGAGCGAGCAAAAGTACAACGCCAACGCTCCACGCCAGCCCCTGGATGGGTTCAAGGCGAACGTAAAGTCCGTCCGCCAGATCTTTCGTGGCTGTTCCAACGCGAGCAAGAAGTATCTCGGTCAAAACCCACACGCCAAGACAAACAGCCAGGATCACGAGATTGCAAAGACGCAAACGGCGGAAAAGGAGATAGCGGCCAAGAAGATAAGCCCACACACCATCAATCACCCAGGTCAGGGCCGTGGCTGTCACGGCGCGTGCTTCGCTGTAGTGAAGTGTTGCCAAAACGAAACCAAAGAAGACAGCTATAAGAAAGTCGAAATGGGACCAGTAGAGGGGACGGCGACCGAGAATGTTGTGCGCTGCCACCGCAGCGATCAGCGCAAAGGCCAAAGCAAAATGGGAGTAGAATGCTTCAATTCCCAAAGGGGTGCGCGCGAAAGCATGAAGGACCAGTGCCGCACCGAACATGATGGCGGCAAAAAAGTCCAAGAGGAGCACTTGGCGGTTTCTTCGCACTGTTCGCAACGCCTTGTCGGAATTCACGATGCCTCATTTGCGTGAGTGTGCGCGGCGCAACGCAAGAAAATAGGCGGATTGGTCAGCCTCCACCCAACTAGGGTTGCAATTCGCATTTGGGGATGCGAAAAGCAGCCACAGATGACGTGTTCTCGGGTGAACTCACGAAGGAGAAGTGGCGATGAAGGTTCGTGATGAAGCATTGGCGTACCACAGCAAGCCGCCTGCGGGCAAAATCGAGATTAGACCGACGAAACCCTGCCTGACGCAACGCGACCTCGCCCTGGCTTATACGCCGGGCGTGGCGGAACCCTGCCGAGAGATCGAACGCAATCCGGAGGATGTTTTCAAATATACAGCGCGCGGGAATCTCGTGGCAGTTGTCAGCAACGGCACAGCGGTGCTGGGGCTTGGCGATATTGGGCCCTTAGCAGGCAAGCCGGTCATGGAGGGAAAAGCTCTTCTCTTCAAGAGATTCGCCGACATTGACGCGATCGACATTGAGGTAGCAACAAAGGACCCCGCGGAGCTTATCCGCACAGTCAAGCTTCTCGAGCCGACGTTCGGGGGTGTCAATCTTGAGGACATCAAAGCCCCAGAATGCTTTGAAGTTGAGGAGAAATTGCGCGAGATCATGGAAATACCGGTTTTCCATGACGACCAACACGGAACCGCTATCATCTCAGGGGCAGCGCTTCTCAACGCACTCCAACTTGTGGACAAACGCATTGAAGATGTCCGCATCGTCTTCAGCGGAGCGGGTGCATCAGCTATCGCTACGGCGCGGTTTTACCGCCTCCTGGGCGCCAAGAGAGAAAACATCACGATAGTGGATTCCAAGGGCGTAATCTATGCGGGACGTAGAGAGGGAATGAACCGCTGGAAAGAGGAGTTTGCCGTCGAGACCTCAGCACGGACCCTCGCGGATGCCATGCGTGGGGCAGATGTTTTCGTGGGCTTATCGGTGGCTGGCATCGTAACCGATGAAATGCTCAGGAGCATGGCACCAAAGCCCATCATCTTCGCGTTGGCAAATCCTGACCCGGAAATTCCTTATGACGAGGCAAAAGCCACCCGTCCGGATGCCATTGTGGCAACGGGAAGATCGGACTACCCCAACCAAGTCAACAACGTATTAGGATTTCCGTTTATATTTCGAGGGGCGCTGGATGTAAGAGCGCGTCAGATCAATGAGCAGATGAAAGTCGCAGCTGCTCATGCTCTAGCAGCACTGGCTAAAGAAGATGTTCCCGACACGGTGGCCAAAGCGTACGGCCTCGAGGAAATTACTTTCGGCCCGGATTACCTTATCCCCAAACCCCTAGACCCCAGAGTATTGCTTTGGGTAGCTCCAGCGGTTGCAAAAGCAGCGATTGATTCAGGGATTGCCCGACGCACGCTTGACATCGAGAAATACCGTGAGTCGCTAGAAACACGGCTTGGGCGGTCGCGGGAAATCATGCGCATTGTTTTCCACAAGGCGCGTACTGCTCCCAAGCGCGTTGTGTTCGCAGAAGGTAGTCACCCCAAGATTATTCGGGCTGCTAAGGAATTGGCTGACCAACGCATTGCTATTCCAATTCTTCTCGGCAGAAAGAACGACATCGAGCAACAGGCCGCCGCCCATCAAATTGAAATCAATGGCTTGGCAATTGAAGACATAGGAGCAGCAAACCACCGCGAAAAATATGCTCGCCGAATTTACGAGCTGCGTTGCCGAAAAGGCGTGACACTCAGCGAAGCGTTCGAGTTGGTGAAAAACCCTAATTACTATGCATCGGCGATGGTGGAACTGGGTGATGCCGACGTGATGATCTCGGGAATTGAGTATCATTATCCGGACGGCCTGCGCCCACCGATGCAAATCATCGGGGTTGATCCCAAGTACAAGACAGCAGCGGGCGTTTATCTCATCATCACGAAGCAGCGGACATTATTTTTTGCCGACACAACCGTCAACATAGATTTGGATGCCGAGCGCTTGGCGCGGGTTGCGGTAATCACAGCCAATCTAGCCCGCAGCTTCGGCGTGGAGCCAAGAGTCGCTATGCTTAGTTTTTCAAACTTCGGCAGTGTGCGCCATCCAAGGCCTCAAATGGTCAAGCAAGCAGTGGAAATCGCTCAGCAACTCGATCCAAGCCTGAAAATTGACGGCGAGATGCAGGCAAACACTGCGCTGAATGAGGCCCATTTGAATGAGACTTATCCGTTCAATACGCTAGGTGCGGAGGCAAATGTGCTCATCTTTCCGAATCTCGAAGCCGGTAACATTGCCTACAAGCTGGTGGCACGCTTAGCGGATGCTGAAGTAGTAGGTCCCATACTTATTGGCATGCGCAAACCGGTTCACATCCTTCAACGGGGTGACGAGGTCAAAGACATCGTCAATCTGGCGGCCATTGCTGTCATTAGTGCCCAGGGATAATTCCCAAATGACGTAACTTCTCATGACACTGGACACAGAAAGGGAATGGTCCAAACCATGAAAGTTGGAGCTGTCTCTTATACACATCTCCGAGCCCACGAG
>JANZZJ010000104.1 GCA_026419455.1 Candidatus Sumerlaeaceae bacterium
GGGCAACAGTGATTGCTGCCTCTTTCACGGTCGCGCTGTGTATACGCGCGCCATATAACCTTTGCCCTGGTCTTCCCACACGTAAATAACATCGCCCGACTGATTGGTGGTGATAACGTAGCGTGGCAAGAGCGAAACTCCCACGATGGGCGCCTGAGCTTGGGCAGGCGACACAACCGTTAGGCTATCTGCTCGCGCATTCGTCCTGGATGGCACAGCAACATGAACAACTATGTCGACGATGCCGACCAGGATGGCCACGCATAAAACTTTTTCCAAGCGCGACACGAGCTCGTCCTCCTCAATTCCAAAGAATAAGCCTTCGTGTTGGCTATCTCTCCTATCTTTCTTGCGGGTAAATTCAAGTTGAACAAGAGCGTTTGTTTCCAGCTAATCGTTCGCACAATATGTATGGAGAGCGTAGGCGGGGGCGGCTGTGAGCCGGCCCTCAGAAACTTCGACGAATGAGAAAGCAACGATGACTAGGAAATCCCGACCAAAGAAGCACCCCCTTGCCGGCAAAACGATGACTGGTGCAGATATGATTGCGCAGGTGCTCGCCGAAGAAGGCGTTGACACTGTTTTTGGTTACAGCGGTGGAGCAATTCTGCCTACCTACGATGCCATTTTCCGTTACAACGCTGAACACTCAAAAGGCGGCCGCGACGCCATCCAGTTCGTCGTGCCCGCCAACGAGCAAGGTGCCGGTTTCATGGCCGCCGGTTATGCCCGTTCCAGTGGCAAAGTTGGCGTTTTCATAGTGACATCCGGGCCCGGCGCCACCAACACCGTCACCCCCATACGCGATTGTATGGCTGATTCGGTTCCCGTGGTTCTAATCTGTGGACAGGTGCCTCGCAGTGCCATCGGTACTGACGCGTTCCAAGAGGCACCAGTGTTCAACATTATGAGTGCCTGCGCCAAGCATGTTTTCCTGGTGAAAAATCCCGAGGAACTGGAAGCAACGGTACGCACAGCATTTGAAATCGCACGTTCGGGTCGGCCTGGTCCTGTTGTCATTGACGTCCCCAAGGACGTGCAAAACTGGACAGGGGTTTTCAAAGGGGAGGGACTGCTGGAGCTTCGAGGTTATCGAGAGCGCATCCAACAGCTCGATGAAGCGCGCATTAGTAAAGAGCAGGCAAAAGATTTTTTTAAAATGTTAGCGCGCTCGGAGCGCCCTCTTATTTATGCCGGCGGGGGCGTTATTAACGGAGATGCTGCGGCAGAGCTCCGTCGTTTCAGCCAACGGTTTGGCATTCCAGTCACCACGACGCTTATGGGCATTGGCGCTGTGGACACACGTGCCAAGCTTTCGCTGAAAATGTTGGGAATGCACGGTACAGCTTTTGCCAATTACGCCGTTGAGGACTGCGACTTTCTCATAGCTATTGGTGCGCGTTTCGACGACCGCGTCGCTGGCAAAGTTGCCGAATTTGCCCCGAACGCCCGGGACATCGCTCATCTCGACATCGATCCCGCCGAAATTGGAAAAGTTAAGGCGGTAACTTGGAGCCATGTCGGCCAAATAAAACGCGCACTCGCTGACCTCCTAGAATATGGGCGCCATTTCAAAAAGGACTTCTCGAAATGGCACGAACATATTGCCATGCTTAAGCGCGAGTACGCGATGAATTATGACCGTAGCTCGTCGCTGATCCAGCCCCAGTACGTGATGGAAGTTCTCAATGAAATCGTTCAGGGCAACGCCATAATCACTACCGGTGTTGGTCAGCATCAAATGTGGGCAGCGCAATACCTTGAGTTCCATCCCCCTCGCACGTGGCTCCCATCGGGGAGTATGGGAA
>JANZZJ010000124.1 GCA_026419455.1 Candidatus Sumerlaeaceae bacterium
GCATCAATACGAGCCTGAACACCGGATCCCCATGGCGATAAGCCATCAAAAAAAGCAGGATGCAAAGGGGCACAAATACGAGTTTTATCCAAACGATAGTCCAGATTGCCCTCGCGTCCACATCCCACACCGAGCGAACTTCTGCTAGCAGTCCTCCTAGCACCACCATGGCAATGGGAACCGTTCCATTACCCATAAGGGTCAAGAAATGCGTCACTGGCTGGGGAAGAGCTAGCCCCCAGTGGCCCATAATCAGCTTGGCAACAATGCCGCTCAGAGCCCCGAGAAATGGCGGATTGAGAGCCAATTTCCATGTGGGCTTGGGTTGCGGGCTTTTGTGGGGCCCTGCCAGAAGCATCACTCCAAACGACCAAAGCGTCGGAGTAAAAAAGAGTACGAAGCATCCCACGTAGAACTGCGCTTTCAGAGATTCGCTAGGAGGCACCAGAGCAACCGCGATCGGAAGAGGAAGATAGACATTGTTTTGAAATGAAGCCAACGCCAGTGCTGTGCCCCGCGGTACACGGAGCTGCAAAACGCGCCAACATATTGCCATCGGAATCCCGCCGGCGAGCAGGAGAACAACCTGAGTGACTGCGGGCTGGGCTATCTCCTCCAAGTGATGAGGATCAAACTGCGAAAACATTGAATGAAATAGAGAAGCAGGCAGCAGGAAATCTATCAGGAGACGGGCTAGTTCTGAAAGTCCCTGGTGACTCAACGTGCCTGACCGGCGCGCCCAAAAACCGCATGCGCCAATGGCAAAAACGCTGATGACTGCACCGAGCGTAGCCAAAAAACTGTCCATGTTCTTCTCTCTCCTACCTTGACGGAGTGTGCGCGTGGCGTTAGCCTGGAGCTCGTCTTCCGCTTTGATACATTTCTGCCAAATTTGTGGTCAGATGTCGCAAAGTGGTGTATAAACATTTAAAGGTTTAGAGTTTGGATCAAGTTAATCAGAAAGAAGAAAAGACAGCGCATTTTTCTGGGACTGGTGGTGCGGTTTACTGTTTTGGCGTACCACGGGAAATTCGCAACCAGCTGAAGTTGCACCTGTCTTACACTTACGAAATATCGCCTATAACCAGCTTTCAGGAAATTCGGCAAATCGATGCCACTCGAACCACCTCGGGGCGCGTTGCTCTTGTCGGCTGGAATCGGACGATTACGCGCCGGGTAAACTTTCTTCTCTCTACCTTTCGTCGTTTTGCTCCGGACATTCCCGTGTGCCTGTGGTGTGCCACTGATTTTCCTGATGAGATCCCCGCACATTTCTTGGCCGAACAGTTTGTGGACTACATCTGCCCGACGAGCCATCCCGCGCATATCAGTGCTACACTGGTAAGCCTCATGCGACGTGCTCTCCAGATGCAGAAAATTAGGCAGCAATGTGAATCACTCGCTGATTCGTCAGCACGTGATTCTTTGACAGCCCTTTATAACCATGCCAAAATATTGCGGGAGTTGGACAGAGAATTCCGGAGAGCCCTCCGGAGCGGATCCCATCTTTCCTGCCTTATGGTTGATATCGACCATTTCAAAGCCCTAAATGACACCTATGGACACCGCTTCGGCGATTACGTGCTGCAGGAACTCTCAAGCCTTCTTACCGAGGAAGTTCGGAGCACAGATATTGTGGGTCGCTATGGTGGTGAGGAATTCCTACTCATACTACCCGATTGTGAGCTTTGTGGAGCGACAAGCCTTGCAGAGAAAATCCGCACTGCCGTTGAAAACCGCTGTTTTAAGGACCATGGGATCGAAGCTCTCATCACAGTGAGTATTGGCGTTGCTTCGACGAGTGTAGGCAACGTTGCTACGGCGGAACAGTTACTTCGCGACAGTGATCGAGCTTTATACTTTGCTAAGGAAAGCGGCCGCAACCGCGTGGCCAATGCGCACGAGCACAGCTCGCTTTCAGATTTTGAGGTTTTCCGCCAACAACGAGCTCTTGCCGATTCTTCGACACCAGTCGTTGCCATCTACTCGAGTGACAATACGCTCATCGAGCGTTTGGTGCAGGTGGCCGAGGCAGACAAGTTTGTTGTACTGATCTTCAACAAACCGCGAGAGTTTCTCAGTGCTTTTGAAGCGCTGATTCCCGATTTGGCGCTGATCGATGCGGAGCTTGTGGGTAAAGGAGCGGATTTTCTTAGACAATTTAGTGCCAGGCTTCATATGCGCCGTATCGCTGTGGGGGTCATTATAGAAGGAGGGGCTCCAGAAGTTGCACAAACTCGCCCAAAAGGCGCTGATTTTGTTCTTCCACGTTCGGCAGATGGATCAGCCATGCGTGAGATTCTTCGTTTTGCTCTCAACACATCCTTTCTTGAACGTGAACTCATTCGACTCCGTCAGGAGAAATCTCTCACGCAGCACCGACTAGAGTACAAAGAAAAGCTCGCAGCGGTCGGGGAAGCTGTCAGCACTCTACTTTCACAATTACCGCTAGTCACCGAGACAACTGGCCATGGGGCCTTAGCGCAAGGAGCTAATGCCTCTGAAGAGTGCCAAACTCTGCTCACTCAGCAACTCGCGAAGTTGGCTGTCGTTACTGCGCAATCAAAACACCGTCAAGCCGTCCAGCTTTCAACTCTTGTGAGGCGCGCCATTCGGGAGTTTGAGCTCGGCGGCACTTGGGGTTTTTCACCTTTAAGCAATACCATCGTTGAACAAGAGATCCCAAGCGACATCGAAATTTTCGCTTATGAGACGGATCTGATCACAGCGCTGATCGAGCTAATCGCCAATGCCGTTGAAGCCATGCCCTACGGGGGTAAGCTTAGGCTTATCGCAGAGCGGGAAGCATTCCACGTTCTGTTGCGGATTATTGACACGGGGGTGGGGATTCCTGCGCAGAATCTCCACAAAATTTACGCGCCTTACTATTCGACCCACGCTGAGAGAAAGGCACTCGGTTTGGGGATTCCTATCGCCAACGCAATTGTGCGAGAACACCAAGGTATGCTGACATTTGATTCTGTTTTAGGAAAAGGAACAATCGCCACCATTCGCTTGCCAGTGTGGTGCACTGATAACGAGCTTACGCTTAAATGGCACATTACGAACCCTTAGGAAGGCATCCTGGCTCGCGGTGAGCGCTCCGCTGAGTCGAAAGCATAAGACCTTCCGCTCTCATCAATCCAGTTCTCTGTAATAGCTCGTGCAAGACCCTGACAACCAGTGCTAGGGATAAAAAAATAACATTCACACTCAACATGTATACGTGTTAAGAAGTTTTATCCCATCTGGACCAAATTGAATGAAGGTTACAGCCGAGACTTTCTCTCGCATAACAAATCTTGTCGAATCGCGAATAACGCCAAAGAGATTTCTGCATACACTAGGTGTTTTACAAACGGCCGTTGAACTGGCTGACATTCACGGAAAAGATGTATGGAGAGCATCTTTAGCCGCATTATTGCACGACAGCTCTAAGGCCACCAATGTTAATGAAGACGCGAAAAAGTTTGCGCTGGTGTTCGGTGATCACCCTTACTTGGAGACCGAGATGCCTCAGCTTTTGCACGCCCCAGCCGGTGCTTGGTGGGCATACGCCGAGCTTAAAGTTGACGACGGGGAAGTCCTCGATGCTATAGCGTGGCATCCGACGGGCCATCGCAACCCCTCCGACACATTGTTGATACTCCTAGCAGCAGATTACTGCGAACCAACTCGGGATTTTCCGGGGGTAGACGAAATACGTGCTTTCGTGCGACGAGATTTGCGTGGAGGCGTGAAAGAACTGCTTCGTCGAAAACTGGAGTACGTACAAAACACGGGTAGACCATTGCACCCGTCAACCCAAGAAACACTACTTAGTCTCGAAGGAGAATGACCACGGGAACGACAAAGCATACCGAGGTAATTTCAGCCCAGGACAAAGCCGTGCGCATAGCACGCGTTGCTGACGCTGCGAAAGCAGAAAACGTTGTGGTTCTTGACGTAAGAAATCTTTCCAGTGTTACCGATTTTTTTGTAATACTGACTGGTTCAAGCCAGAGTCATCTACGGGCAATAGGCAAACGCCTGGAAGAGGAGCTATCGAAAGAAGGTATCGAGGCCGAGCACGTTGACGGAAGAACATCCACCAAATGGATTGTGTTTGACTACGGTACCGTGATTGTCCACGCTATGTTAGAAGAAACTAGGAAGTTTTATGACCTAGAGCGGTTGTGGGGCGACGCTCCTTTGGTGCATTGGAAGGAATCAATACCAAGCTGAAAGGTGAAGAACAATGCTGGAATTTAAAACCGGTGATAAAGTGATAGAGCCCACGATCGGCATTTGTGAGATTCAAGGCATGCGCCGACAAGAGGTGGATGGTAAGATTATGGATCTCTACGTGTTCGCAGGGCCTAACAATGCGGTCGTGCTGGTCCCCAAGCATCAGCTTGAGAAGCGGGGCGTACGTTTCCCTATGAGCAAAGAGGAGACGAAGAAGATCATCACCAGTTTAAAAATACCCACCTCACCAGACCGCGATTCACCCCATACTCAATACACTAAGTACCGCGAAATTCTCAATAGCGGGGACCCCCAACGAATCAGCAAACTCATCCGTGACCTTTACATTTTAGATCAGAATAACGCCCTCAAAGGCAAAGAACGTGATATCATGGAGCAGGCAAAGAAGTTTCTTATCGATGAAATTTGCTACGTCAGAGGCGAGTCGCGGACCAAAGTGACGGAAGAAATTGAGGAAGCGTTACGCCAGATGTTCAAGAAAAAGGCCCAAAAAGAGCGCGAAGAGAAAAAGAAGAACGTCAAAAAGAAGTGAAAAACCGCTTAGCCTGTTTGCATGGAGGGGCAATGCTCAAAATGTGCATTGCCCTTTTGTTTTGAATTGTTAACTCTCGCCCCATGTTCTAGCCGTGCGACGAGTACGTCATGAGAACAGCGATCTCGCATATTCTTTACGTAGCAAAGCACGGGAACCGAAATGACTTATACCTGGTTGCGATTGCCTGCCTGGTGCTCGTGGTGGCCCTAAGTATCCGTGCTCACATTCCGGCTGCAGTATGGTCACTGCTTATTGTGGCCATTCCATTCTATAACTGCTGGATTATTGCCTCGCTGGATAAAAAAACTAGGTTTTTGTTGGGAGGAGTCTGTTTTAGTGCTTTCCTAACGACCGTTGCTGTAGCTTACATTTGTGGCCTGAAAAACCCGGAGCTGAATCTCTCATCCTTAGACGACGCGACTTACTTGCGTCAGGCGCGGGCCATAGCGCAAGAATGGAAGTTGGGCCATTTTCCACCACTCTCAGCTAAAGGCAGTGCGCTATATTATCTGGGAAGCCTCCATACAGGCTATCAGCGCTTACTTGCAGCTGTTTTCTACCTGTTCGGTGCTGATTACCGCTGGGGTATTTGGCTGAATTTTCTAGCGTCGGCCCTTATTCCCACATTTATTTATTGGGCTGTTTATCTCCTTTTGCACCAGCGCTCCACACGGGAAGTAGCCACTCGTGCTGGTCTCAGGGGCGCATGGATGGCCGCCATTTATCCCAGCTTTGGTTATTGGGCATCATGGCTCCTCAAGGATGTGGTCCTTGCGACTATCTTCGTTGCCTCTTTGGCTGCTGCCCTGGACACCATCGTTCGTCGGCGAGTTCTAGCTTTGCTTTTTCTTTCGGCGGGGCTGTGCGCCTTGTTCTTGTTCCGAGCTTACGCCGGCTGGGCCTTAGTTGCAGGACTCGTAGGCTACGGCCTGTCTATCATTCCGCGACGGCTGGTCTTGGCAAGTTTCGTTACGCTTCTTGGCGCAGCCGTACTTTTTAGTTATACCGAAACGGGGGGATTCTACATCCGACAGCTTGGCTATAGTCTTGCCGAACTCATCCCATCGAATGTCCTGACACTTCCCCGGAGCTTAATCTATTTTTGTACAAGCATTCCACGCTTGATTCTCTCTCCTTATGCGTGGGTACGGGCACGTGTTGAGGAACCTATGTATGCATTGTATCCAGGCATGTGGTGGCTGTACGCTCTTGTTTATCCGTTAGCTTTAGCCGGACTCTACCACCTTGCGAGACTGGACGTCCGTCCTGCGACTATCCCTCTAGTGGCATGGGCAGCTAGCGCAGCCATACTTATTATAGCCTACGGTGGCAATGCGCCACGCCAACGACTCTACCTCGATTCTATTATGATTGTTTTCGCAGCATGCGGGAGCCTGGGGAGGCAACGGTGGCAATTCTTTGGGTTGTGGTTTGTTTTACTCAGCGTATATATCACAATCCACTTAGTCACTTTGGACTTAAGGCTGGGTACCTATGGGCGTTGAGCGTCAACATCCGATGGTAAAGCTATTTTTCGGCCTGATCGCCACTGATGAGGCGTGGCTGGAACAGGCACGAGCCAGAATTGCTTATGATTTTTCTCCGATCTCAAAATTCAGTAAGGTTCTTCCGTTTGATCAGACAACCTATTACGAAAAGGAAATGGGAATCGGCCTGGTTCGACAGTGGATAGCTGTGAAAAGTTTGGTCTGTCCGGAACAGCTCGTAGAAATTAAGCGTTACACTAACAGGTTGGAAAGGCACTTCTCTGAGGACGGCAACAGGCGGGTGAATTTTGATCCGGGCTATGTGAGTCTTTCAAAGGTTGTCCTAGCGACGACAAAAGACCATGCGCACCGGCTTTACGTGGGCAAGGGCATTTACGAAGAAGTAACTTTGCATTTTAGGCGTGGTGTAGGTTTTGTGGACTGGCCCTGGACCTATCCGGATTACAGGACCGATGAGGCACGGCAGTTCTTTCTTGAAGTGCGGGAAGAGCTATTGCAGCAAAGCCAAGAGATGAAAAATTCCAACTAAAATTTTAGGAGTGAAGTTGGCGTGTTCCCTCGGTCGATACACATTTTGCCCATTCTTCTGCGGACAACGGTTTTGGCTATCGTCTTTGCCACTCTCTTCATGACGAGTGGGTCTAACGCCTCAGCCGAGCCCACCACAGGCGCAGTTTCCTCAGCCCTGGGCAAGGCAAGTCCACCCCCATCTCATGTTGCCACTACCACACCGCTCGCAGCGAAATCCTCGGGAGATGCCGGACACGACGCTACAACGACCAGCATTAGCGTGAGCTCCGCATCGACTCAACCGAATTCTCCCCTCTCCGCAAAACTGACATGGAGCGATGTAGCACGCGGGCTCGCCATACTCGCTCTATTTGTCATCATCGCTGCACTCATCGCAACTCGTAAACTCCCTGCAATGATCGCCCTCCCCCTCATGGCTTTGGGCATTGGTGTAATTGCAGGCATCCCACTTTTTGGAAGTGAAGGTGTGTTGGCGGGGATTATCGAAGGTGGTGGAAAAACCGGCGCCTTTATGCTGTATAAGGCCATCATTTACAGCATCCTCGGCGGCATGTTTGCTCGCTTCATTCAAGACGCCAAAATCGCAGAGCGACTTGTAAAGTACGCAGCCGAGTACGGTGGTGAAAACCCGTTCGTTGTTGCACTCTTTATGAGCGGCATCATCGTGCTCATCTTTACCGCCATCGGCGGCTTGCCCGCAATCATAATGGTGGGCACCGTGATGTTTCCCGTGCTGCTTTCCCTCGGCGTGGCACCTGCGACAGTAGGTGGCATGATGCTCCTGGCATTTCCGATTGGCTTATCGCTAAGCCCTCAAGTATGGAAGATTCGCGCTGAGCAATACAGCGTGGCAACAGAAGTGGTTATGAAGTACTCGCTCATCTGGGCAGGCATCCAAGCAGTGGTCCTCATTGCTTTTCTCAGCATTGAATTTCTGAGAATGAAACGTTCTCCAGTACGGTTCGCAACCGTTGCGCGTTCTCTGTGCCTTCTTTTTGGCTTTGTTGCCGCACTTGTTTTTCTGGTGAGCCTGCCTGCATTGTCCCGACAAGCGTTGCTTTTGGGCGAAAAACTTTCAGCGGAGTCGGGAACTTCAGCAAACGGTGTCGGTCTGTTTTTGAAACAGTTTGGAGCTTTGGGCACAGGAATCGTCGAAGGGGTTCGTCCAGCTGCGAGCATGCTGGGCTCTGCGCTCAAAGTCGTCGCATGGGTCGTGCTCTTTGTTTTCGTTCTGCTGGCTCAATGGGAATACCATCGAACGGGAAGGCTCACTCGTGAATTTAACCTTCTCACACCAGCACTGCCGCTTGTTTTTATTCTTTTTCTGGGTTTTGGGGAAGCCTACGGTCCCGCATTTATGGCGGCGCTGGCGTATGGCTTTCTAACCACGCCAAGGGAAAGGGCTATGCAGCGCCTTAGCCGGGCAATAATGGAAGGAGTAGGCGACGTCGCTGCGCCTGTGGTTCTTCTCATGGGAATCGGTATGCTCGTAACAGCAGCGATGCATCCGAGCGTCCAAAGCTTAATTAGTCCCCTGATCGCTGGTTTTATTCCCACTAAACCACTTCCCTACATCATCTTCTTTTTCTTAGCCTCGCCGCTGTCCTTGTACCGCGGACCTCTGAATGAATGGGGCTTGGGAGTAGGGGTAGCGCGCATCTTGGCTAACTTTATGCCCGCGCCAGCCACAATGGGGGCAATCCAGTCCGTCACAATGTTACAGGATCCTACGACAACCCAAAATGTCTGGATTTGTGGCTACTTGAAACTGGATATCAATGCACTGCTCTTTAAGCTGTTCTTTTATAGCTTGTTCTTGGTAATTTCGGGACTTACGCTCTCTGCGCTGATGTTTTTCTGAAAACCTCGATTCTTAAGGACTTTTCAAAATTAAAAGGGTAGCTTTTCGCTAAGACTGCCACAAAAGCTACCCCACAAATAACTTGTGCGTCAGCTAGCAAGGTTAGCTGAATTAGGCTTGCTGCCCGCCTCCCTGCTGTTCCTTCATTGCTCGCACACGTGCCCACCGTTCGCGCTGCGCTTGAGCTAGACGCTCACGTGCCTCTGGCGACAACGTACGCTTTCTCGGCTTCTTTGCTGGGGTATCGGCCTTAAGTTCTGATTGAGAGGTTTTCTCCGATGGTACGGCAACCTGCGCAAGAAGTTGAAGTAAAAGCTTCCCTACCACTTTGTCTTTGTCCACAATGATGACTTCCAGATTCTCGCCTTTCTCGAGAGTAATCTTCATAACACTTGCCTCCTAAGGTGTTTTCTACCATCTACCTGAAATAAACAGCCTTTACAACAAGCTTCTTCAGTTACTGAAGAATTCGTCCCGATTTTTCGCAGACAGTCAACAAATTCTTGGCAGTTTAGTTTCTATGACCTCGTGGAAGATAACTGCAATGTTATCTCATTGCCAACTAAGCTACGGTTATTCTCACTATCTAATGGTACCTGGCGGCCGAGCCAAAGGGCTGCACCTCGCGGGATTCGTGAGGGCCTCTCTTTGCTAAGCCACAGTGTCCTGAATTTGGGAAATTGTTGGACGGTATGATTCAGCGTAACGCACGTTTAGCAGAGAGGCGAGCCATGTCTGTCACTGAACTTGCTCTGCAGATTCGCAATCAGCCGGGACAACTAGTAAAAGTTACCACCATCCTTGCGGAAGCGGGCATAAACATCCGAGGGATTACAGCCTCAAGCGCCGGAAAAAATGGCTGGGTAAGAATGGTTGTGGACAAGTCAAAGCTGGCGCAGGAAGCTTTGGAGGAATGTGGCTACCAAGTCGAAGCTGGAGCGGCAGTGGCGGTGCTACTGATTGACGAGCCGGGAGCCCTTGACCGAGCGCTTCACGTTCTCGCAGAAAACAAAATCAATCTTGATTACATCTATACCTGCGTAACTGGAAAAGCCAAAAAGGCAGTGGCAATCCTTGGCGTTCAAACTCCTAGCAAGGTTGAAACGCTTCTTAAGGCCCACGGTATTGAAGTGGTGGAAGAATAGTGGACCAAAGTTGATAGCTAGCTGATTTCTTGCCTGCGTTCCAAAGCGTGCTTAAGGGTAAGTTCGTCAGCCAGCTCCAAACTCGAACCAATAGCGACTCCTACTCCTATGCGGGTCATCCGACAACCGAAGGGACGTAGTTTCTCTGCCAGGTAGAGGGCGGTGGCATCGCCATCCACAGTAGGTGAAGTCGCCAAAATAACCTCGCGAATGGGAGGCACTGCATTTCTCATGCGTTCCAAAAGCGGCGCAATGGTCAAGCTCTCTGGCATAACGCCATGAAGGGGTGAAATTTTCCCCTGGAGAACGTGATAAAGCCCACGAAAGGTCCCAGTCCTTTCGAAGGCTACAACATCAAAGGATTCTTCAACAATGCAAAGAACCGAGGCGTCTCGTTGGGGAGCCTTGCAAATTGCACAAACGTCCTCCTCCGCCAAAAAGAAGCACTGGCGACAGGGACGGACTCTTGCACCTGCCCGTGAAATCGCCCCCGCAAGCTCCTCTGCCATCGGCGGAGAGTGCTGAATGATAAAGAATGCCAATCGTTGGGCAGTTTTTCTGCCAATGGTTGGGAGCCGGCTGAGTTGCTCAATGAGCTTTTCCAGACTCTCAGGTAAAATCGCGGTCACGAAGCTACTCCTCATTTGTTGCGGTTCATGAGTTCGACTCTTTTCCGCAATCACTTTTGCAATAGAAAGCGGATTTCTTAACGAATTTCTCTTGAACGACTTCAGGAGTTGTCTCAGCGTTCCAACAAATCAACCGAACTCTCGCTGGAGACTGTGGAATATGTTGGATCGCATCGAAGAACTTGAGCGCAAAATTGATGCATTGGTAGCAAGAATTGATGAAGCCAAACGGCGCAATGAGGATCTTCTGGCGGAAAATTCCCGACTGCGCAAAATAGCGGAAGAAAAGAAGTTTACGGATGAGGAAAATGTCCGTCTTCACGAGCGAATTCGACAGCTCGAAGCGGAGCTTAACGCACGCGACGATAAGGAAGCTGCTGCACGCGATCGCCTGAAAGCAATTCTGAACCGGCTGGACGTGTTGGAATCAGAAATAGCACAGTTGCAAGCTGGCACACAAAATGAGTGATCAATCCGCTAACATTGTCACCGTAGAGCTCGACATCTACGGACAGCACTTCGTGGTCCGGGCACCGGCACACGAGCGCGAGCGGTTGGAACAAGCAGCGCGCTACGTGGATCGCGTGATTCGCCAGCTGTTTGAAGCCGGCAGCAGTCGGGATACCGGGCGCCTTGCCATTCAAGCTGCGTTGATGATCGGCGTGGAGCTTTTCAAGCTGAAAGACGATATCCATGCCGAAGTTGGTTTGACGGAAGAGGTCAAACGCCGCGTTAACATCATTATCGAGAAACTTGATCACACCCTGCGTAAACTGTAGGTTCACTATGCTTCCAGACTGGAACGAGATCATCCGACTCCGCTACCAAAAGGCGGAAAGGATGAGGTCAGAGAATATAGAGCCTTTCGTTCATCGGTGGCTTCCTTCCCACTCGACGGCAGCTGTTCGGGAAAACTCAGCGCAACTTATTGAATCGAAAGAAAAAGTACGAGTGGCCGGCCGGATCATTGCGTTACGCATGATGGGCAAGGCTGCTTTCTTTCATATCAAGGACGAAAGCGGCGCACTTCAGTGCTACGTCAAAATTGATGCCGTCCCTGAACACTCTTTTTACGTGCTTAAGACGTACACGGACATCGGCGATATCGTCGGTGTTGAAGGAGAGGTTTTCATTACACGGACGGGTGAGCTGACAGTTCTGGCGCAGGATTATCGTATTCTTGCCAAATCCATGAGGCCTTTGCCGGAGAAATGGCACGGACTGCGCGATCCCGAAACACGTTATCGTCAGCGTTACGTGGATCTCATCGTCAATGATCACGTTCGCGAAACGTTCGTAAGGCGCAGTCAGATCGTCAGCACGATGCGCGAGTATCTCACGGCGCTCGGCTACCTGGAAGTCGAGACGCCGATGATGCACCCTATTTGCGGTGGAGCCAATGCTCGGCCTTTTAAAACGCATCACAACGCGTTAGACATGGACTTGTACCTGCGCATTGCGCCCGAGCTGTATCTGAAACGCCTCATGGTCGGCGGGTTCGAGAGAATCTTTGAAATTAACAGAAATTTCCGCAATGAAGGTATCTCAACGCGCCATAATCCCGAGTTCACGATGCTCGAGCTCTATACCGCGTACTGGGACTACCGCGACACGATGGATCTCACCGAAGATACAATTCGGTCGGTCGCCCAACGTGTGTTTGGAGCAACAGCGTTTACATTCGACGGAAAAGAATTCGACTTGGGCCCACCCTTCCCACGCCTCACATACTTGGAGGCCATTCGTCGTTTTGTCCCCGGGGCGGAAAATGTGGATTTACGTTGGGACGATCCCCCCGAAGTGACAAAGGCCAAAATTGCTCCTTTCTTCACACCAGAATTCGATGGTCCCACTTATCAGTTGCTAATAGACATGTTTGAAGCGCTCGTCGAGCCTCAGCTCCAAGGGCCAATCTTTATCACGGAATTTGCCAAAGCGGTTAGCCCGTTAGCTAAATCTAAACCAGGTGATCCTCTTGTGGCAGAGCGTTTCGAACTCTACATTGGCGGGATGGAAATTGCTAACGGATACTCTGAGTTGAATGATCCACAAGAGCAGTATCAACGCTTTAAAGAGCAGATGGAGGCACGTGCCCGTGGCGACGAGGAGGCCCAGCAAATGGATGAGGACTATATCCGCGCACTTGAGTACGGAATGCCACCAGCCAGCGGCTTAGGTATTGGTATTGACCGGCTTGTGATGGTATTGACAAACTCGCCCTCCATCCGCGATGTTATTTTGTTTCCTTTGCTCAAGCCAGAGAAATGGGTTGCTGGTCACGAGGAAGATCCTGAGCAGCCTGCGCGAGAAAGGGAGTGCTGAGAACAATGGAAAACTTGCGGCCAGAAGAGATAAGTGCAATTGTCGAAGAAGTCGTTCGTCGCGTAACAATTGTTCTTTCGCAAGGAGACGCGGAGGCCCCCGTTGCAAGTTCATCTCTTGTGGGAGGCACTCCTTGTTCTTCTTCTGCTGAGCGGGAAATTTCGCAGGCGGCACTCATCGAGGCCAGCCGCGAAATGATTCGGCGTGGCGCTGAGAGAATCGTATGCGCAGGCGGCGAGAAGTTCCAGTGTGAAGATCTCGCGCGTTACATCGATCACACATTGCTAAAGCCCAACGCGACCGAGAAAGACATTGAGCAGCTATGCGCGGAGGCACTCCAGTACCATTTTGCGAGCGTTTGTGTGAATAGCGCCTACGTCGAGCTATGCTCCCGCCTTCTTGCGGGCAGCGGAGTCAAAGTCTGTGCGGTCGTTGGTTTTCCGCTTGGCGCCATGAGCACCGACGCTAAAGCGTACGAGACACGTTATGCAGTGTCGCACGGTGCAGATGAAATTGACATGGTGATCAACGTTGGTCAGCTCCAGTCGGGAAACTACGCGTACGTTTACGACGACATCCACGCTGTCGTCAAGGCAGCTGCTGGGCACATCGTCAAGGTGATCCTTGAAACTGGACTTCTCAACGACGATCAAAAAATCGCTGGCTGTGTGCTTGCTAAAGCTGCCGGTGCTGATTTTGTCAAAACATCCACGGGGTTCGGGCCCGGTGGCGCAACAGCCGAGGACGTTGCCCTTATGCGCCGTATTGTAGGTGATGATATGGGCGTGAAGGCCTCGGGCGGCATTCGGGACTGTTCAACGGCTCAGAAAATGATAGAAAGTGGCGCGAGCCGCATTGGTGCAAGCGCAAGTGTAAGCATCGTGAAGGGAGCTACAGCCCAGGGGCGCGGCTACTAGGTCCGCTGCTAGGGCAACGTGTCCAATCCCACCTCTTTTCTTAACCGGGCCACTTCCGCGGGAGAAAGTTTCCTTAGCTCACCAGCTTTAAGTTTTCCCAGCGTAAGGCAGCCTTCGCGCACACGGATCAGTCGCCGAACAGGATGGCCAACAGCCAAACACATGCGCCGCACTTGGCGCTTTTTGCCTTCACGAATCACCACAATTAGTTCGCTAAATGTGGAGTTTCTGGAAACGACCTGCACCTGGGCTGGCTGGTAGAACTCGCCCTCGTAATTAACCCCCCTTTCGAGCAATCGAATGGCTTCGTCTTTAATAAAACCCTCCACCCACACGCGGTATTCTTTTTCCACTCGAAAGGAGGGATGCATAAGGCGATGAGCCAGCTCTCCATCGTTGGTAAATAGGAGCAGCCCTTCCGAATCGCAATCCAAGCGTCCAACTGGAAAAACGCGTTCTGCCACCCCTGTAAGAAGGTCGTAAACCGTACGACGACCCCGCTCATCTTGACAGGTAGTTAGGTAGCCGGGTGGTTTATTGAGGATATAGTAAGCCAATGGTTCGCGGCAGGGTTGTAGCACTTGGCCGTCAATCTCAATGCTGTCTTGTCCGGGGATAATCTTGACTCCCATTTTTTCGACGACGGTCCCATTCACCCGCACCCGCCCAGCGCGGATAAGATCCTCACATTGGCGGCGCGAGCCATATCCGCACTGGGCAAGGTACTTGTGCAACCGCAGCGGTTGCTCGCCGCCCTTGAATGATCGATTATCTGATACCGCTGTCGATTTTTGCTTCAATTCTGCCATTGTATTGCATTGAAGTGATACCGATGAAAAACACAAGTCTGACACCTGATCTGGAAGCATTTTTTCGCGACGCAAGCCGGCAGATAGAAGAGTATTTGCGCCAACTTATTTCCTCCGGCGATGATTTCATTCCAAATTTAGACGACGCTCTCGAGTACGCTCTCGAACTCGACGATGGAGCGGCTGGGCATAGCAAGCGGCTGAGGCCTGTGCTTTGTCTGCTGGTCGCACGCCAGTTGGGTGGAAGGACTGACCACGCCATGCCTTTCGCCGCTGCGATTGAACTCATGCATAATTTTTGCCTAGTCCACGACGACATCGAAGACGGCGACGAGTACAGGCGTGGAAGGCCGGCTGTGTGGAAAAAATATGGACTTCCGCACGCCATCAACATCGGGGACTATCTTTTTACGAAGATTTTTAGCGCTCTTCTTTCAGGTGTCGGAATGTTGCCGGAAAGTACGGTGTTGCGATTTTTCGCACTGATGACCGCAACACTCGACCACACCCATCGAGGCCAGGCCCTGGACATAAATGCCCGCAATGAAAGAATCACCATCGAGCGTTACTTGAAGATCGTTAGGCAAAAAACCGGATATTACTTAGGCGCGCCACTCATCGCCGGTGCGATGGTCGCGAACGCTTCGGAGGAAATCGAAGAAGCTCTCAACAATTACGGCTTGTTTATTGGTCCCATGTTTCAAATCCGCGATGATTTGATAGATCTCACCGAGGGGAAAGGACGAAAGGAAATCGGGGCCGACATCCGGGAGGGCAAGCGTAGCTTTATGGTCGCCTACGCATGTGAGCACGCTAACAAGCAAGATCTTGAGAAGTTATTCGCAATTCTCGACAAGCCGCGCGATGCAACAACGGAAAGCGACGTAGAGCATGCTATCGCGATATTTAAGAAATGTGGAGCCCTGGCACGCGCCGAGCAAGTCTGCAACGAGCTCCAAATTGAAGCGCTGAAATGTCTGCAATCACTTCCGCAACCTTTGAGAGCAAGCCT
>JANZZJ010000162.1 GCA_026419455.1 Candidatus Sumerlaeaceae bacterium
CGGTGTTCGGACTTTCCTCCGCCGCCCAAGGCTCCCGTGAGCCTCGTCGGCAGCGGCCACGCCATCATCCGCCAAACAAGCCACTATCTAATACACTTGGGACTTGCGCTTTTATGCCACGAAAACGCTTGCGCATGATCAGGAGTGTGGCTCTAAGTCTCTCCCCCGTGTTTCGCGCCTGAACAGGACATAAAGGAAAAACAGCCCCCCTGTGCAAGCTGTAATGATTCCTGCCGGAATCTCACCCCAGTTGCGAGATGCCCAGTTTAACCGAGATAATAGCTCCATTCCCCGCCACCCGAGAAAATCACAGGCCAGAAGGAAAATACCGCCGTAAAGCCCCGACAGCGGCACTAAAAGCCTATGATCGCTCCCCATGAGGGCACGCACTAGATGAGGAACCACAAGTCCCACAAAGCCAATAGGGCCTGCAACGGCAACACTGAAAGCGGTCAGCATGGTGGCAAGCCACACGCACAGGGTTACAGTCCGCTTCACTTCCACTCCCAAATGGATGGCCATCGTGGTGCCAAGGGTCAGAATGTTGAGATGGCGTCCTGCCCACGTGAGAATAATTCCTCCTATAAGCACGGCCGGCCACAAATATGCAAGGGGAGCGTAGCCCACTATATCAAGTCCTCCCAGCATCCACGTAAACATCTGGCGCACCAAAGTGAAATCCGAAAAAAACTGGATTAGAAGCAGCAAAGCTGAGGCCAACACATTCATAACGACACCTGCGAGCAAGAGCGTTTCGGGATTCCAGCGGCGCCGCCGAGTGCTCAAAAGATGAAGTAGTGTAACGGGTACGATGGCCCCCAAAAATGCTGCAATGTTCGAAAAGCCAAGTAAGGGTAACGTGGACTGCACCGCAATGATAGCCCAGATGGCCTTCCCCAAGGCGGCTCCGCCAGATACTCCTAAAATATACGGCTCTGCTAGAGGGTTACGCAGAACCGCTTGATAAACTGCGCCAGCCATTGCAAGCGCCGCTCCGCAGCCTAGTGCCGCAAGGACGCGAGGCAAGCGCGTTTGCCAAAAGATAACCGATGAAGGCGCCGGGTTCTCGGACCATGGGCCTCCGCTTAGCGCCTCTTTCAAATTGATCTCGCCGCCGATCGTTGGCAAAATAATAACGAGCCCCAAGGCTAGCGCAGCAGCAACTACGATATGAGCGAGCAGTCGTTGAGCAGAAAGCATTGTGGGCGATCTCACGGCAGTTCTACCCTAGTAAAGCCACTGGGGGCAACTTCTACTGCTAAGGGCAAGCCATATGCTTCGCAAAGGAGCTCCGCCTTGAGCACCTCATTTGTCGTTCCGTAGGCCCATATTTCAGCATTAACCATGAGGGCAAGTCTGTCACACCAGCGCGCGGCTGCGTTAAGATCGTGAAAAGTAGCGATGACGCACCGCCCCTCTCGTACGAGCTTGCACAATAGAGTCAAAACATCCCACTGATGGTGGAGGTCCAGGAATGTTACTGGCTCATCTAGAATGAGTATGGGGGCCTCTTGAGCTACCGCGCGAGCTAGAACCACCAGCTGTTGTTCTCCGCCGCTAAGTTCATGAAATAGCTTGCTGCTGATGTGCTTGATTCCTGTCAGCTCCAGGGCGCGATGCGCCACCTCCAAATCATGGGCGTCTTCAAAGAGGGATAGTCCGGCGTATGGCTGGCGTCCCATCAGCACTAATTCGAGTGCAGTGAAATCAAAGGCTACAGATGTTTTTTGGGGCACAAAAGCAATTTTCTGCGCTATTTGATATTTAGCTAATTTATTTATATTAACCCCTTCCAATAGTACCTGACCGCTCTGAGGCAACAAGCCACCCGCTAGTACGCGCAAAAGTGTCGATTTCCCAGCACCATTCGGGCCTATGATACCCCAGAATTCACCAGCCAAAAATGAAAGGGTTACGTTTTTTACTACCACACATCTACGATCATAGGAAAAACTCACCTCGCGGGCTTCAAGAACAGGCTCTTGTTTACTAGCATCCATCGTGGCTCCCGCTCGTCGCTCTGTTCCGACTTCAGTGCGCATTAGTGCCTAAGAGCCATCGTCGTTTCGCAATCTTTGTGCAAGAGATTTGCCATTAGTTGGGCTGTGGCGCACATGAATGGGCCCGGTATTGTCAAATGCGGATCGCTCATGGCATGGATGCGTCTTAGTCGGACTGCTACAATGGTTTCGAGTTGATCCCATGCCGCCAAATGCTGGTGTTGTGTCGTCGCCCCTCTGGCTAATTCCCCAAACGAGAAATCTAGTATTATTTCTGGATTTTCAGCCAAGATTTCTTCTGGTGAGATTGTCACGTAGGCACGGTGCGCACGGCGCACTATGTTTGCCGCTCCTGCATATTTGGCGAGTTGTCCCAAGTAAGAGCTCTCGGTGGCGGCGTACATATCTTTCAGGCTCCCTGGCTGCCGACTTACGACAATCAGCGTTCGCGGATGCCGCTTCGATCCAGCCAAAGTCTGGAGCCTCCTGAGACAGTTCTGCCATTCTCGCTCAAACTGTTCGGCCCGTTCCGTTTGCCCAAGTAGAGCACCGCTAGTGCGAAGAAGTGCAAACACGTCCTCGAGTGAATCCGTCGGGTACAGCTGCACGTCTAAATGCAGTTTTCGAAGTTTCTCCCCCAGTTCGGCGTTGGCAGTACTCAAGACGACTACTGTAGGTTTGAGGGCAACAATTGCTTCCAAACTGGGATTGAGTAGCCCCCCTACGCGGGGTTTTTTCTGAGCTTCAGCTGGAAATCGACAATAATCACTGACGCCGACAATGAGAGGTTCGGCCCCCATTTCGAAAGCAATTTCCGTAAAGGACGGCAGGAGGCTTACCACGCGCGTCGTTTCGCTCCTACATTCTCCAGCAAACCACAGAACAAGGACGATGACCCCGCTCAGCTGCCAAGGAAAGAGTGAGTTGCGCAAAAACCTCATGGGAACCGCGCTTTGTGGCTACTCTCCATAAATCTTAAACTCGACACGGCGATTTCGGGCCCATGCAATCTCATTGTGGTTGGGGTCAGCCGGGCGTTCAGCCCCGTAGCTAATCGAATGGAGCCGTGCTGCCTCGACTCCTTCCTGAATGAGAAACATACGCGCTGCGTCGGCCCGGCGTTGGCCTAGAGCATAATTGTACTCTGCCGTGCCCCGCTCATCGCAGTGCCCTTCCAACTGGATATGACTATTGCGGTTTGCTCTTAGCCAAGCGGCATTTCTTCGCAGTTGTTCCTTGGCAGACTCCAGAAGTTCGGCACTGTCGAACTCAAAGTAAATTGGCTGGAGTCCATCTACGGCATACGCTGATTTTCCGCGGATAGGTTCTGGTAACACAGAGCTTTCAAATGATGAAGGTCCTCTCCCTGCTCCTACGGCCTTGCCAAACCATCTCCCGAGGGGTGAATCGCCAAGACACCCTCGGCAACCACTGTTCAGGACAGAGACCACCAAAACAGCACACCAAAGCTTCAGCAACCCCAGCGAAAGCTTCCTCTGCAACATGGGCATCCTCCTAACTTCGATCTCCAACAGGAACTCTCAACTTCTCGCCTGCTTGGGGCTCAATGCCAGTGATAAGCACTGGTCGTTTACTTTTGTTTTACAAATAATGGTTAACAAAATTGCATGCCACGTTTTTTGTGCCACTGTTGCCTAGGCAAATGTGCTCCATTCACTCGTGGCGCTAACCTTAGTCCTCATCATCGCGGAATGCTTCGATATCTGCTCCGCTGCCATCGTTCCAAAGGTGTACACGCAACACGTTCGGGCTACAGCAAACTTGGCAGTCTTCCTCGTACTCTTGGCGCATGCCCGCCGAGGGATCGATTTCAATCTCATTCAAATTTCCGCAATAAGCACAGTTGTAACGGGCCGTCACCATCATGCCCTTAAAATAATCATATTTGCTCACCGTTACAACGAATTTTCGTACACTCGTCGATTTTTACCGATTCTCATTGACCAGCTAGGGCATCTGGGGCAGCCGATTGCTATGTTGTGAAAAGAATATTAGGAGGGGTTTCATGCGTTTATATCTCCTTGCGGCTTTAGGTCTCGCCGGAATGCTAAACACACCAGCGTTCTCTGCAAGTGCAGCTGCTGACATTCCAACCACGTTTCCAGAAATCCAGCGCGAATTTCGAGGCGTTTGGGTTGCGACCGTTGCTAATATTGATTGGCCATCAACGCGCACGCTGTCGACTGAGCAGCAAAAGGCTGAATTCATTGCAATATTGGAGAAAGCGCGCTCTCTGAACCTGAACGCCATCGTTTTTCAGGTGCGACCTGCCTGCGATGCCTTATACGAGTCCAAGCTCGAACCGTGGTCGCCTTATCTTACCGGTACGATGGGCAAAGCTCCCGAGCCATCCTACGATCCACTCGCCTTTGCCGTGGAAGAATGCCATAAGCGTGGCCTAGAACTTCACGCGTGGTTTAATCCTTATCGCGCCCTTCATCCCTCCTACAAGGGCCCCATCTCTGAAAACCATATCAGTAAGACTAAGCCTCAGCTGGTCAAAAAATATGGAAACTACCTATGGCTGAACCCCGCGGAGAAAGAAGTTCAAGAGCATACCTACAACGTCGTGATGGACGTCGTGCGCCGCTATGATATAGACGGCGTCCACATGGACGACTACTTCTATCCCTATCCGGAAACCGATAAAGCGACGAAGAAGGAAATAGATTTCCCTGACGAAGAATCCTATCAAGCCTACGTCCAGGGTGGGGGCAAGTTAAGCCGCGGCGATTGGCGGCGCCACGCCGTTAACACGCTCATGGAGCGTCTTTATAAAGGGATAAAGCAGGAAAAACCGTGGGTAAAGTTTGGCTTGAGCCCCTTCGGCATATGGAAACCAGGTTATCCTCCCCAGATTAAAGGCTTTAACCAATATGAAAAGCTTTACGCCGATGCCCGTCTTTGGCTAGAAAAAGGCTGGGTGGATTACTGGACGCCTCAACTCTACTGGCGCATAGCACCTCCGGAGCAAAGTTTCGTAGCATTGCTCAATTGGTGGAATGAACAAAATAAGATGAAACGTCACATTTGGCCTGGCCTCTACACAAGCAAGCTATGCGAGAAAGATAAAAAGTGGGAGGCCGACGAAATTATTAACCAGATCAAGTGGACCCGTATCCTCGCGCAACCGAGCGGACAAGTACACTTCAGTGTTGCTGCTTTCATGAAAAATTGCTCCGGTGCCAATGACGAACTTACCACGCAGGGAGGAGTCTATAATCGCCGAGCGCTAGTTCCTACGATGCCGTGGCTTAGCAAGAGTGTGCCATCCAAACCACAAATCACAGGTGAGCTTCAGGGGGGCACGCTTAAGTTGGCATGGAAGCCTGGCAAGCAAGAAGACCTCCGCGGTTGGTTGCTACTCGTGAAGACGGGCGACCAGTGGGCAACACACATTTTGCCCGTAGGAGAACGTGGAAAGGAATTCTCCGCAGCCGATGCCAATGGATTGCCCGACGTAGTGGCAGTTTCTGCGCTTGACCGTTACTGGAATGAGAGTCCGCGTGCAGTTTGGACGCAGAAGCAATAGTTGAAAAAAGCGAATGCTTTTTCCCGCTCCTTGTCGTAAGAAAAGGTGCGGCAGGGAGCGGGAATATTTTAGCGACGCTCTCTTGCATTTCGCAGCAAGCAGGGATTTCTTTCTTTAGCGGGCCAGAAGAAAAGAGAATTTTTATTGCCCCCTAGCACTTGAGCGTTTATAGGTTATGTATTAGAGAAATTGAATCAGAGAGGCGGCACAACCGCAGTCAGAGATGCCTGAGCAAAGTGCTTATGCCATTTTGAATTTGCGAAAAGGCGCAAGTGAACAAGAGATCAAACGCGCCTTCGTGGAGCTCGTGAAGCGTTACGATCCCGAGCAGCATTCTGAGCGGTTTATGATCATTCAGAATGCGTATGAGCGACTTCGGGACCCGGTCAAACGCGCTAAAGAGGACGTCTTCACTTACAATTTCATCAAAGGCGAGTTTTCTTTCTTGCCTGAGGAGAAACAGGAGGATCCCCTTCCCGACATTCTTGGACGGATCAAGGAACTTGAGCGCCAGCTCGAAGAACAGCCCGATAATCCTGCAATCAAGCCAGCTCTCATTCTCAACTATATGAAACGTAGCTTCCGAAATACCCAGAAAAAACTGTGGGCGGAAGCCATTAAAGATTGGCAAGCAGTGCTGAAACTTGACCCCACTCATCAGCGAGCCAAAAACAACCTTTTCTTCGCCTTCGGCTATTTGGCTTACTACTATGCGCTTCATGATCTCACCGATGAGGCCATCAACCTGTGGGAGCTTGCGCTCCAGATGGATCCGGGAAACATTGAGATCATCCACAATCTAGCCATCGCTTACGAGCAGGCCGGGCAACTGGACAAAGCAGCAAAATACTGGGAAGAGACAATCCGCTACTGGAAAACAGAACTGGAGAAGGATCCTTCTAACGAGTATCTGCGCAACTGTATCATCGAAGTCCATAAGCATCACGGCGGCAAAGCTTTGCAAAGTATTCCTACCCCTCAGACCAAGCAGGAAGCCGTCGAGCAGTACCGTGAAATTCTCAAATACAACCCTAACGACTTTGAGGCGCGTTACAACGTAGCTGCTACTCTGATGGAGGAGCAAAAGTTTGACGAGGCAATCGAAGAGCTTAAGAGCCTCCATGCGCAGTTCCCCCGCAACATCGATGTCGTAAATTTGTTAGGGTGGGCTTACCTCAACGCAGGAAAGTTCGAGTTGGCGTTCAACACGTGGCGCCGCGGGCTAGCTCAGGACCCGAAAAACTCTTGTCTGCGCGATTCCATGGCAAGAGCGCGACTGGCAGTGGGTAAAAAGCTCAAGGAAGGTGGGCATTTCACGCAGGCTCTTGTTCATTTCAAGGAGCTCTTGAAGCTTCAGCCTAAAGCATGGGAAATCCATTACGAGATTGCGGATACCCTTTTGCGCAAGGGCGACAGGCGAGCCGCCTTAACCGAGTTTCAGAAGGTCCTTGAGCTGGATCCTAAAAACAAACTTGCGAAGAAGGCCATCTCGGAGATCCGTTTACGCGCATGAATGAGTGCTGGCTGGTCCGACCAATACTCGATCGGGAGTTTGTCATAGACGAAAAGCCCGTGCCTGTCTACGTGGGAGGGGAGAATCTCTCGCCCGAGCGCGATCTCATCTCTGCCATTGCCGACACGTTGAGACGCGTCGGGCAACTGGAGATTGAAAAAGCAGAGCTTCTGCGGAAGCAAGCAAAGCCCGAAGAGCTTGAGAAATTTGTTAAACAATTATTACCAACATTGGACGCCTTCGATAGGGTGCTTTCCATGGCACGCGCCTACCCTAAGAGCGACGAAATTGATAATTGGTTGAAGGCCGTCGAGAGTATTTATTACAGGTTGCTTCGACTCCTCGAGAGTTATGGACTGGAGCAACTAAAAACCGTGGGGAAAAAGGTTGACCTCAACGTCCATGATGTTGTGGAATATCGCCCGTCAACCGAGCACTCACACGACACCGTCATAAGTGAAAGACAGAAGGGTTATATGTTCCGCGGAAAACTCTTGCGGGATGCGAAGGTAGTGGTGGCTTATAACGAAAATAGTGGTCGCTTCTAAAGAGAGGAGATAAGTACAAGCTATGAGCCGGATTATGGGGATTGACCTTGGAACCACCAACTCGGTGGTGGCTGTTTATGAAAAAAACGGCCCCATGATTGTGCCCAACAGCCTGGGGGAGCGGCTGACGCCCTCTGTGGTCGCATTCACCAAGAGTGGCGAAATTTTGGTAGGCAAAAAAGCCAAGCGCGCAGCCGTGATGAATGTTGGACGCACAGTCTTTTCCATAAAGCGCCACATGGGGACAAACTATCGCGTCACCATTGACGGAAAGCAATATACCCCGCAGGAAATTTCTGCAATTATCCTTCAGAAACTCAAGACCGACACCGAAGACTACTTCGGTGAAGAAATCAACCAGGCCATCATTACAGTTCCCGCGTACTTCACTGATGCGCAACGCCAGGCAACTAAGGATGCTGGCGAAATTGCGGGATTAAAAGTTCGGCGCATTATTGACGAGCCGACCGCAGCCGCTCTGGCTTACGGAATGGACAAAGCGGAAGACCAAACAATTCTCGTTTACGACCTTGGCGGCGGAACCTTCGACGTCTCAATTATTGAAGTAATGTCGGGCGTGTTCCAAGTGCTTGCCATTCAGGGCAACACTCATCTCGGCGGCGATGACTTCGATAAACGCATTCAAGAATGGCTGCTGGAGCAGTTCAAAAAGCAGCACAACATTGATCTCAGTGACGACCCCATAGCCATGCAGCGCCTCAGAGAGGCCGCCGAAGAGGCAAAAATCGAGCTAAGCGAGCTGAAAGAAACTCACATCCTCGTTGAAGCTATCACAATGACAGAAAAAGGACCGCTCACGCTCGACACCGTACTCACGCGTCAGACGCTGGAGGAACTTACCGACGACCTCGTCAAGGCGACCGTCGAGCCTATGCTAAAGGCTATTGAGGACGCTCATCTAACCCCGGAGAAGATTGATACTATTCTCCTCGTGGGCGGACAAACCCGCATGCCAGCTATCCAGCGCATCGTTAAGGAAACCCTTGGCAAGACCCCGCATCGAGATATCTCGCCCGACGAAGTGGTTGCCATGGGGGCGGCCGTGCAATCCCTGGTGTTGGCGCCTTTGGGTGCGGACATCGAAGATACCTTGGCCGCACGCTACGGGAAAGAGAAGCCAGTAATCATCCATATGACGCCATTCTCTCTTGGCGTAGGCTTGCAAAACGACCAATTTGCGCCGATTATTGAACGCAATTCCACATACCCGACCGAGGCGAAGGACATCTTCACAACGACTCGCGACTTCCAAGAGGCCATTAGCTTCCCCATCTATGAAGGAGAAGAGCCCATTGCCTCAGAAAATACATTCCTTGATTTGCTGCGCATTGAGGGCATCACGCCGGCACCGCGAGGTGTCCCGCGTATCGAAGTGACATTCAAACTCAATGCCGACCGCATCCTCGAAGTGCGCGCGGAAGATCTCGCCACAGGAGTTGAGAAAAAGATCACCATTGCTGCCACGGCCACGCGTCTTTCCGACGCTGAGAAGCAGCGGATGATTAAGGAGGCGCGTGAGCGAGTTACTCGAATGCTCCGCGAGCGGATGCAGCAGTCGATCATGGACGAGGCCCACAACCTCCTGTCACGATCAGAAGCCCTTCTTGCCTCGCGTGGCGGTCATCCGCTTGCGAAGCAAGTTAAGGAGCACGCCCAGCAGCTGAAGCAATTGCTGAGCAGCGGCGACAAGGATGCTGTGGAAGACAAAATGGACGATCTACTTCGCGTCCTCACAGAACTAGAGGCAGCCGGCTAACCCAGCCAGCCGCATGCTAGTGCCTAATATTCGTTGATCCGGTTAGGGGCAAGAGTTCGGGCTTAGCATTCTGCCCAGTTTTTGCCCCATTTGACATCCACGCGCACCGGAACAATGAGCGGCATGGCTTGCTCCATCCGTTTCGTTACCTCGGGAATCACCGTTTGGAGCTCGTCCTCGGGAACGTCGAGGATTAACTCGTCGTGCACCTGGAGCACCATGCGCGTGCGCAAATCGCTTTCGCACAGCCAGCGATGAATGTCCAGCATAGCAAGTTTGATCATATCCGCACTTGACCCTTGGATAGGCGCATTGATGGCCATCCGTTCTGCCGCCGACCTTGCATTGTAGTTCTGCGAATTAATGTCCGCTAGATACCGCCGGCGTCCGCTGAGAGTTGTCACGTATCCATGTTGGCGAGCACTTTCCAGTGTTGCGGCGATCCAGCGCCGCACTCCTTCAT
>JANZZJ010000157.1 GCA_026419455.1 Candidatus Sumerlaeaceae bacterium
CTGGATAGAGCAACGGACTTCTAATCCGTAGGTCGCAGGTTCGAATCCTGCCGGGCGCGCTCAATGTGGTGGTGGCATCGAGTCATTGAATCACTCATTCTCCGTCCGCTTTCACGAATAATGTTGGTTTGGGCAGCGCAATTCCGTATATGGGCATTATGAATGAATGGTCTGCTACCAGCACTCACGCACAGCAAGCGATGAGGCGGGTTGCGGAGAATATCGGCTGTGTCGTGAGGGGGAAAGCGTCCACAATCGAGCTTGTGGTGGCAGCCCTCATCGCGGGGGGACATGTTCTTATTGAAGATGTGCCGGGAGTGGGAAAAACAGTGCTGGCGAAAGCGCTTGCACGTTCACTTGATGCGGCGTTCTCCCGTGTCCAGCTGACGCCGGATTTGCTACCCTCCGACATAACGGGGACGATGATTTATAAAGCGGAATCGCATGAGTTCGAGTTTAAACGGGGACCAGTCTTCACCAATATCCTCTTAGCTGACGAACTCAATCGCGCAACACCCCGCACCCAGTCGAGTCTTCTGGAAGCAATGGAAGAGCGGCAGGTTACAGCGGACGGACGGACATTTCCGCTTCCCCAACCATTTTTTGTTTTGGCGACTCAAAATCCGGTGGAACAACAAGGAGTTTACGATTTGCCGGAGGCGCAGCTCGATAGGTTTCTCATGCAGGTTCATCTTGGATACCCGGATCGGGATGACGAAGTTGCCATTGTACGGTCGCGTTTGGGAAAGGATCCGTTGGAGCAAGCCCAACCGGTGGCCTCAACAGACGACGTGCTGCAAGCCCGCGAGGAGTCGTCACAAGTGCATGTGGACGAAACAGTGCTCAGTTACGCGCTCGCCATTGTCGAGGCAACACGACGTAGTGAAGAGCTCGTACTAGGAGCAAGCCCACGCGCATCGATTGCATTAGTGCGCGCTAGCCAAGCTGTGGCCTACCTGCGCGGCAGAACATACGTCCTACCTGATGATGTTAAAGAGTTGGCAGTGCCAGTTCTGCAGCATAGACTTATCCTTGATCCGCGTGCGATCGTCAGCGGCCGGAAGGGCTCCGCTGTGATTAGGGACATCCTTGCAGAGGTTCCCGTCCCCCTGCGTTTACCAAACGAGTGAGGAGCAGCTGATGGCTCAACCGCGGGCACAATCCGCGCATGGTGGACTCCCCCTCTATGAATGGCTGTTTTTAGCAGGTCTGTTTCTGACAGTTGGGGCACTTCTGGCATCTCCGGTCGTAGGTGGGCTAGGCATTGCACTGATGGCACTCGCAGGCTTTCAAGGCAGTCGATTAACACGTTTGGATCAGGCTCTTCGAATCAAGAGGCTTCACGCACCACGCTGTCAGGAGGGTGACACGATCGCTATTCGGCTTCGCATAGAAAATCTTGCGGGTCGTCGGTTTCTTCTAGTGGGCATTTCAGATCGTTTTGCGGCGGGCGGGGGCCGTCGCGTAAAAGGCCTCGTCTCTGAGATACCACCTAACGCAGTTGTAGAATTGGCTTATCGGCAGCCTTGCGATTTTCGCCGTGGGATTTTCGTCCTTGGTCCAGTGGAGGTCACATTCACGGACGAACTTGGTCTTTTTCAGCGGACGATTCCCTATCACATTTACACGGACCTACTGGTGTGTCCCAAGCCTGTGAAGTTAATGGAGCTGAAACTTTTGGGCGAGGGCACATTGCCTCACGTAGGTAGCGAGCTTCTGCGACGCGAAGGGCGCAGCGAGCAGTTCGCAGGGGTACGACGTTACCGTGAGGGCGATGCCATACGATTTGTGCATTGGCCAACAAGCGCACGGGCGAACGCCTTGTACGTCAAGGAATTTGACCGAAACACGGTGACGGAAGTGAATGTTGTCGTGGATATGTACGAAACGGGGCTGGCGGGGATTGGAGGACAGACTTCGTGTGAACAGCGACTTCGCGTTACTTGCGCACTCGTTGGCACAGCCATCGCCAAGCATCACTTTGTGCGTGTGACTGCCGCGCAGACAGCGGCTAAGATTAGTCGACTCGGCGGGGGGACAAAGCATTTGCAATACTTGATGGAATGGCTTGCGATGCTTGAGCCACGAGGCCAAGGGGAGATCGAGGGCGCCCTCTTGGGGCAGTTTTCCCAGCTGCGTCGGGGGTCAACGTTGGCACTCGTCCTTAGCAGCACCAACATCCAACTGGAAAAGCTTTGCACGATTATTCGCACTTTAAAGGCGCGCCAGATAGAGATTCTCGCCGCAATCATTGAAGATCGCAGCTACTACAAACTGCGCGCGGAGCAAGTGGCCATTTTCGATCAGGCCATGCCGCTCAAACAGATTGAGCGGGCGCTCCGACTTGCCGGTTGCGCCGTCTATACGTTGGACAGAGGAAGCGATATTTTGACGGGTATGAGGCAGTGGCACAGCTAACTCATTTCAGGACGTTCAAGGGCTCACCTGGTGAGGGAATGCTTTATTTTTTCGCAGGCACGCTGGCTTCAGAATCATCCGCCCTTGTGCTCTTCTCGAAATTTGGAACATGGAGGTCAACGCTACTAATTGGAGTTGTGTTGTGCGTTATTATTTTTAACTTGTTGTCGTACTTAGCTTTTCGGTTGCGTGGCGTGCTGCGCGGGTACTTTGCCGACATGGAGTACACCGAAAAGGTTCTCATCGGTTTGCTCGCGTTACTATTTTTCGTCGCCCCATCGTTCGCGTTACGCCGCTGGGAGCCGGCCGGGGGAGCACTTGCGCTCCTCACGGTGCAGACGGTAACATTGGCCGGCCGGCTCACGTTTGCAGCGTTGTTTCTTAGCTGCGCAATCGTTCATGCTACAGTGCTGCCAACGGTGCCCCTCGCTTGGGATGTATTTTTCGGTGGGATTTTTCTTAGCCTCTTCATCCTAGGTCATCTTTTCTTCCATATCGGATTTGTCGCGACGCCGCGGCAAGGAGTGGTTCAAACGGGCCAACTGTCATTGCTTGGTGCCGTGTGGCGTCCTCTTCTTATAGGTTACGCATGCTTTGGTCTGGCCATTCTGACATGGCCATTCCGGTACAGGTTGAATATCTCGCCAAAACAACAGCCGACCGAGTCAGTCAGTTTAACTTATGGCAGCGAATTCGAGACTTTCCAAGCTGCCATGTTCCGAGCAGTCACTATTGGAACCCTTGTCGTGCTTCTGGTGTTTTTCTATTGGCTTCACCTACGTTGGAAGAAACGGCGGCGGCGAGACCTGGATGAAGATGAAACGCTCGAGGCAGAGGAAACAATGTTTTTCAGCACCAGCCAAAGAGCCCCAGTAAAGGCTCGTCGCCCTCGTTCGTTGCGCGGTCAAATCATGGCTTTATTCGAGCGCCTGACAGACCAATTGGCGAAAGAGGGATATCCATTTGTTGATGGATGCACTATTAAGGAATACTTGGAGACACTGGGACGAGAGCAGGTCCTGTCGAAAGACACGGCTGAACGGTTGGTGATAGAACTGTCCCGTGCGCGCTATGAGAAAACGACTCTAACCAAGGAAGATGTCCAACGGTTTTTGAATCTTACGAGAGAGACGTCGCTAGAGTTAAGGCAATGGCGTGAAGCAAAAAGGAGAAAGGCCTCTATTTAGAGAGTCCGACAATGAGTGGCGTGGAAATGGACAACTTGTGGAATCGCATCGAGCCACTTCTCTTACATGTGGAAAAGCCGGCCCGCTATTGTGGCGGCGAACTTAACATCGTGCGCAAACCAGATGAGGATGTAGATGTTCGCATTGCTCTGGCGTTCCCTGACCTTTACGAGCTTGGCATGAGCTATCACGGCTTCAAGATTCTCTATGAGCTGGTTAACTCGATTCCCCACTACCAAGCTGAACGAACATTTGCCCCTGCAGTTGATTTTGAAGCACTCCTGCGGGAGCAGAACATTCCTCTCTACACGCTGGAGAGCTTCCGCCCACTTGCGGCATGCGACGTCGTTGGCTTCTCGCTTCAGCATGAGATGGGCTACACAAATGTTTTGAACATGCTCGATCTTGGGCGCATCCCTGTATTGGCCAAGAATCGCTCGGAGGCGGATCCACTTATCATCGCTGGAGGCCACGGCGCGTTCAACGCGGAGCCGCTAGCGGATTTCGTTGATGCCTTTGTCATCGGTGATGGCGAATGGGCCTTACTTCAGATTCTAGAGACGGTGCGTGCGTTCAAACGGGGGCAAGGCAAGCCCGCTCGTGCTCAACAGATTAGTGAGCGCGCCGACGGCAGAACGTCCTCGTCGCGCAGGCGGCGGACCGGAGTCCCCACTTACAACCGTGACGCCTTGGAGGATATTCAGTCCTGGCTTCTGCCAGATGCTTCATCACGAGAAGACCTTTTGCTCTCACTTGCGCGAATCCCCGGCGTATATGTGCCCCGCTTTTATGAGTGCTTATACAATGAGGACGGAACGCTGGAAAGTATCCGCCCTAACCACAGAGGCGTGCCAGAGAAAATACAAAAAACGAATTACGACTTGCGTTCGGAATTTGGCAGTGTGCGGCCGGTTGTGCCCCTCATGCGTGTCGTTCACGACCGTTTTGCGATCGAGATCAAACGCGGCTGCATGACAGGTTGCAGGTTCTGCCAAGCAGGGATGATAACTCGTCCCTTGCGGGAACGCTCTCCGCAACAAATTATCGAAATTGCGCGCGAAGGAATTCGTAACACGGGATACGAAGAGATTTCCCTCCTCTCTCTTTCCAGTGCCGATTACTCCCAAATTCTCTCTGTCACGCGAGCACTCCAGTCGGAGTTTTCGCCAAAAGGGATCTCTATCTCACTCCCCTCCCTGCGCATAAACGCATTTGACGTCGAGCTCGCAGACGAAATTGCAATGGTGAGAAAAACCGGGTTCACATTTGCGCCTGAAGCGGGGACAGAGCGTCTACGGAGAGTCATCAACAAGGTCGTAGACGAGGAGAAGTTGATTCAAACTATCGAAACCGTGCTTCAAAAAGGCTGGCGAACTCTAAAATTTTATTTCATGTGCGGCTTGCCCACCGAAACGGATGAAGATCTCGACGGAATCGTCAAGATCGCACAAAAAGCGATAGAGCTGGGAAAGCGCTATTGCGGGCGGCATTTTCAACTCAACATTTCCTTATCGCCTTTTGTGCCAAAGCCGCAAACTCCTTTCCAGTGGCACGCCCAAGCGACCCTTTACGAATTAGAGCGGAAATATGCTTATGTAGAGTCGAAACTGGATAAGCGTTATGTGTCCTTTAAGAAACACAATGTTTATCAAAGCGTTATCGAGGGAGTTTTGAGCCGCGCTGACCGCAGAGTGGGTAGAGCAATATGCCGCGCATGGCAATTGGGATGCAAATTTGACAACTGGGACGAACACTTCCGATACGATCTGTGGGAGCAAGCGTTTTACGAAACAGGGATAGCCCCGCAATTCTACGCACACCGTGAGCGTGAGCGAACCGAGGTTCTACCGTGGGACCACATTGAGGCATCGCTCGGCAAAGACTTTTTGTGGAGAGAGAAAGAAAAAGCTGAGCAAGAAGTCTTTACGCCTGATTGCTCGACTGAGAAATGTGCAGGGTGTAGCGTCTGTGACTTTCGGGAGGTGAAAAACGTTCTTTCCTTAAGGGAGGATGGTGAGTTTGTGGCTCAGCCCCCGACCGGTTGTCCGGATGTTGCCAGGACAACGGCACCTGTGATGCGCCATCGGCTCACCTACGCAAAAAATGGTGCATTGCGTTTCATCTCACATTTGGATTTTGTTAAGGTTGTCACACAGATCTTGCGGCGGGCGGAAGTGCCGTTTGCGATGAGTCAAGGCTACAATCCACAAGCACGCTTAGAATTCGCGCCGCCATTGCCACTGGGATTCGCTGCCACTGCGGACTTGGTGGATGTGTGGTTGACGTCGTGGATAAGCGAAGAGGAGATGTTGAGACGGCTCGTGAGTATTGACCTCACAGGGCTGGAGTGGAAAAAGTGTGAGGAAGTTCCGCTCTCAAGCCCCGGTCTGGGAGCAGATATAACCGCAGCGCGCTACGAGGTGTCTGTGCCATTGGCGCCCGCGGAGCTCGAAACGCATCTCCACACATTCCAGAAAGCGACCAGCTGGCCAGTGGTCGTAGAAAAAAAACGCAAAGTCGTCACACGCGATCTCAAACAGGCGATACGGAGTCTGCACTTGAGCGAGGATCAGGATGGGACACTTCTCCATCTAGAGATTTCTCTTGTCAGTGGAGAACATGTTAGCCCAATCAAGGCACTTGAATCTATTCTTGGTAGATCATCACTGCCTGGGGTAACCGTCACGCGGACAGGATTTTTGTTTCGCACCCCGAAGGTGACGATTTAGCGATTCCTCAGCGTTCTACCCAAGCGCATCAGCAAAAGCTCGAGTATATACGTGCGATCAGTTTGACGGGGGATAAAATCGTCAAAGGCTGCAACGTTTCGGGCGGCAGCAACAAGGGCTTCGATGTCGGTCTTGTCCGCGAATTGCTTCACGTCGGCAGCAACGTCGCGATAAATCATGATATCCTTCGCGGAATTTGGTTCCATAACAGCATGAAGAATGGCATCCCTCAACCATGCGAATGCCGCCGCAAGGCTATGGCCGAGGCGCTCCACAGCATCGCCTTCTCCAGGCCGGTGAGCGAGACGCTGCGCCGTGGCAAAGAGAGCCAAGAATCCGTGCTCGCGAAAGAAGTTCATTTCCATCGCGATCGCGGCGTGCTCGGCGTGCGCATCTTCTTCTAACAGGCGGAGAAATTTGCCGGGGCGCCCCTCACTGAGGGTCACGAGCAGATGACGCGTATTCGGCTCAAGATCAGGAGCCAGAATTTGACTCACCGCCAACATGCATTCGTAGTCGAGGGGAGAAAGGACTATTGGAGTACAGCGCGACCGAATCGTCGGAATGACATCAGTAATCCTTGGGGCAAGGAAGACGATGAGCAGGTAGGAGGGCGGTTCCTCTATCAATTTAAGAAGATAGTTTGATAAAGATATATTCATCCGCTCCGCTTGCCGAAAGACGAGAACTTTTTTCTTAAACTCGAGCGGAGGGCTGTCGACAAAACGGTAATATTGAAGGTTGTCGGGATCGTCCCTTCCGGGTTTCCATCCGGCAAGGGTAATCTGTCCGGAAGCACTACGCGGCTCGATGAGCAGAAAATCCGGCGCCACGCCAGTGCGCAACTTCCGACACACATTACAAGGGCATTCAGCGGGAGCCCCGTGTGGACAATTCACATATTTTGCTAAAGCGTACGCGAGACTGGTACGGCCAATTCCAGTGGGCCCAGTCATGAGAATAGCGTGCGGCAATACGCCCCCGTCTACAGCGTTGATGAGGTATCGCTTGGTGACGTCGTGGCCAGCCAGAGTGCTGAAGGTATGCTCGCTGGGTTCAAGAATCGGTTTCATTCTGCATTCCATCACGTCGTATGAATGCGGGTTGACTTCGTACGAGCCGAAACGTCAAGAGCTAGAGCGTTCTTTCGAAAGCTCTGCGAGATAATCCCGTACAAGGCGCTTTGCATGAAAAGCATCCGCTAGTAGGACATAGATGTCGCCTCCATGATTTCCCCATACCGTTGCACGCGATACGACGCACGGAATGCCTTGGTTTTGGAGAATTCCCACAACGAGGTTGCACTGAATAGGATCGGGTATGCGAGCGATCCGAACCGTGGAGTCGTTGCCAATCGAAGGACGGGTCAAAGGCTCGTCGTCGGGCTCATCCTGCAGTTCTATGCTGCACTCTTCACAAGTCTCCGTATTTGGCAAATAGGTGGAACGACAAATCGGACAGTAGCGGAGTGGCAGAACCTCGAGCGAATCAACTTCCGCGTCGAGTAACTTGTTCTCCTCAGACGCGACGCCAACCGCTGAGGATGTTCTCGTGTGGGTAATTCGTACGTTAGTTTGGCGGCGTCGATACCGAAGCAACAAATGGACGACAGCAAGAAGGACAAGCACCGAAACGATTGGGGTTAAAGAAGCCACAGCGAGCGATGGGGCCCCGCCACTCGATGATTGAATTGGCGCTTCCCCTCTCAGGGGAATTTCAAATGCTGTCGCGTGCCACATGGCCTTTTCTCAGCTCCGTTGTCTTTCACCGTAAGATATTTACGGTTTGCCGCAAAGTTAAAAACGACAAACAGATCGAAATATCTTGTAGATGTCGACAATTTTTATAGTGAATTGTGGTATAGCTTGGCAGTGCCATGAAGCTCACAAAGAAAGCAGAGTACGCTATCAAGGCCATGGTTGCCCTGGGGCGAAATCCTCATGGGCGACTCACGATTTACAGCATAGCCGCCGCCCAGAAGATCCCGAAGAAATTCCTCGAACAGATCCTATTGGCTCTGAAAGCGGCTGGGTTGGTTACCAGTCAGGCTGGTCCCCACGGCGGATATCAGCTAGCGAGGCCGGCGGCTAACATTTCGCTCGGTGACATTCTTCAGGCAGTGAACGAACCTCTTGCCCGTGGCTATATTCGACCAGGCAGGCGCAGTGGGGTGGCTTCGCCGCTAGAAAATGTGCTGGCAGAGATTCGCCAATGTCTCTCACAGCGTATTCACGCGGTATCCCTGGCGGAGTTAACCGCCCAGGAGACGACTCCTGAACAGGTAGAAGAACTGATGTGGTACATTTGAATTAATCTAGGAGGAAACGTATGGGACGTGTGTTCAATAACATCATTGAAACCATCGGCAACACGCCATTGGTGCGGCTGAACAAGGTCACCGATGGTGCAGAAGCGACGGTGCTGGCCAAGTTGGAGTTTTTTAATCCCCTGTCCAGCGTGAAGGACCGCATCGGCGCAGCAATGATAGACTGGCTGGAAAAGAACAAGGGCATTGAGCCTGGCAAAACGACGCTCATCGAGCCTACCAGCGGCAACACAGGGATAGCGTTGGCATTTGTGGCTGCCGCCAAAGGATACAAGCTCATCCTCACCATGCCCGAGACCATGTCTATCGAACGAAGGAAGCTGCTAAAAATCCTGGGCGCCAGGCTTGTGCTTACTGAGGGCGCTAAGGGGATGAAGGGAGCAATTGCCAAGGCTGAGGAACTTGCGCAAAAGATCCCCAATGCTGTGATTCCCCAACAATTCTCGAATCCTGCCAACCCAGAGATTCATCGCAAGACTACAGCAGAAGAGATCTGGCGCGACACTGACGGCGAGGTTGACTACCTGGTGGCAGGGGTCGGCACAGGCGGAACGATTACAGGGGTCGCTGAAGTTATTAAATCAAGGAAACCATCGTTCAAGGC
>JANZZJ010000005.1 GCA_026419455.1 Candidatus Sumerlaeaceae bacterium
CTTCTCGGGCCGCGACACGGATTTCCAGGATGTGGCTTTGCGCGTTATTGGCCATCTTGGACGCCAACAGCACGCTGTCCATGCCCGTTTTGGTCCCGACACTATTTTGGTAGCAACAGACCTTCTTCCTAGCCAGACAGCAAATTTGCTCAAAGACCATGTGGTCGGTCTTGCTCTGGAAAAAGGTGGGCCGACTTCTCATACTGCGATCATTGCCAAGGCGACAGAAATACCAACAGTGGTCGGCGTAAGCGGCGTTACGGGAGCAGTCAAAGAAGGCGCTCCCCTTATCGTCGACGGCATCACGGGGAAGGTAATCGTTTTCCCATCCTCGAAGACCTACAACGAGTATCTGATACGCCAGCGTGAATTTGAAGCGCTGGTCAAGGAGCTAGAGGAATTTAGAGATCTTCCAGCGGAAACGACGGACGGTTATTGTGTCTTGTTAAGGGCAAACATTGAGTTCCCGGAGGAAGTTTCTCATGTCGCGTTGCACGGAGCGAGGGGTATTGGCCTTTTCCGCACCGAGTTTGTCTTTCTCAACCGCGAGCACCTTCCAACCGAAGAGGAGCAATATTCTATCTACAAGGAGGTTGCCGAGCGCGTATTCCCCGAGACGGTAGTTTTTCGCACCCTTGATGTTGGCGGCGACAAGTTCTTTGCTGCCAGCCAGCGACCACGTGAACTTAACCCATTCATGGGACTCCGGGCAGTGAGGCTTTGCCTCAAACACCCCGAAATATTCCATCCTCAGCTGCGTGCCATGCTGCGGGCCAATAGCCTCGGCAACGCCAAGATTTTGATTCCGATGATCTCAGGCGTCGAAGAATTCCTTCAGGTGAAGGAAGAAATTTACGCCGTTATTGACCAGTTGCGGGCGGAAGGTTTTGACATTGATCGAAACATTAGTGTCGGCGCGATGGTTGAAACTCCCTCCGCTGCCATTCTTGCTGATGAGCTCGCCAGAGAATGCAGCTTCTTCTCGATCGGAACGAACGATCTGATTCAGTACACATTGGCTGTGGACCGTGGCAATCGTTCTGTGGCCTATCTCTACGAGCCCCTGCACGGTGCCGTTCTCAGATTAATCAAGATGACAATCAAAGCAGCCGAGGACGCCGGCATCAGTGTTAGCGTGTGCGGCGAGGTTGCCGCAGATCCCCTTTATGCCCTTCTGTTGGTTGGAATGGGGGTCTATGAGTTGTCAATGAGCGCAGTAAACGTTCCGACCGTAAAGCAAGTCATCAGAGCTGTGAGCCTTAGCGAACTAAGGCGTCTCGTCGATGATGTTTTCAACGCGCCCACCATCGCCGCACGCAGAGAAGTGCTGCGCGATTTCCTGGAGTTCCTTGTCCGAGAACGCAATATTCCGCAGGGAGAAATTCTGAGTTCAGCCATTACACATTTGGAATGAAAAAAGAACCATCAAACCAGTCAGACATTTTCAGCGTGCGCAGCCACCTGCCCTATGGCTTTACAGTAGCGCAGAAGTTCATCTTTAAAATCCCTGTTTGGGTTTACTTGTTAACAGTAAGTGCCGCATGGCATTTCTTTCTCATCTCTCACGCCGAGCCGAATGTTTTCCCCGACACGGGAAGCTTTACGTTACTGGCTGAAGCACTTCGGGCTGGAGAGTGGCATTCGGGCTTCACATTTCGGACGCCCGGCTATCCGCTCGTATTATATACCATTTTTTCCGTTGCCGGTTGGAAAAATTACCACGCTGTCATGATCACTCAGGCATGCTTGGGCGTGACCATTCCTGTCCTGCTCTATGCACTTTTTCGCCAGGTATCGCACAAACGGTGGCCGGCGTTTCTCGGTGGGGTATCGTTTTTGCTTGATCGGTTTAGCCTCGGACTTGAGACGGTCCCATTGTCTGAGTTTCTCTGTGGATACACAGTCTTAGCAGCGCTCGTGGCTTTCCTTTACGCACTTCGAAGCGGCAGATGGGGGTGGATGCTGGGAGCAGCTGTAGTGGCAGGGATCAACTTTCTTATCCGGCCTACCTTTCAATACTTGTTTCCAATTTGGGCTGTTACCGCTTTTCTTGCCAGTTGGCTTCCACGATTTCAGCTCGTAGAGTCGCGCCGAAGACTGGGCGTGCGATTGGCCGGTTACGTGGCGGTTTTTCAGTTGTTCGTGTGGGGGTGGTCCTTCGTGGTGTGGCGGCATACTGGCGTGTTTGCGCCTTCACTCCAGCTGGGAGCGTCCATGACTAACCATACAGGGACGATGATGGAGCTAGCGCCGGATGAATTCGCAAAAATCCGGGACATGTACGTCGAAGAACGCGAGAAGCGTGGCGGCGATCACATCAACCTTTTTGATCAGGTAGGTTGGAAGATTGCCGAGGCAACAAGTATGACATTGTGGCAGTTATCGCTCGAATTCGGCAAAATCAATCGGTACCTCATAGTTCATCATCCCATTCGTTATTGGGAACAGGTGACTGAGGCCTGGGAACGGATTTGGATGGAGGGCTCGAATTATCTGACGGATATGACTGATCCTTATGCAAGTGGGAAGCCTGTTGGTTTCACACGGCTGTTCGTCTTCTTGGGGACAAACCGGCTAGCTGCGCTTGTGTACTTACCGGCGGAGCAATGGGTGTGGCAGAACCTTCCATTTCTGAAATTGGTTCCAGTGCTGCTGTGCCTTGTTACGGCCATTCTTGTGTGGATTCACCGGAAGGCTGCCTGGAAGCAACTGGTCGTGGTGTTTATCTGGGGAACCATTAACTATCACATGCTTGTCCATGCAATGGTGCAGTTCACTGAATTTGGGCGCTACAAGTTACCAGTGCAGGGGCTTTGGTTCTCTTTCCTGATTTTCGCATCCTTAAGTATAGTCCAATACATCGTCGGGATTGCCCGACGGCGACTTCGTGTTGTCACTGTCGCAACCCAAGGTGAGTAGTACGAGTGGCCCGAAGGACAAGAAAACAATCGAGAGTAAATCCCAGCTTGCGTGTGGCAAAAGGAGTTAGTGGCCAAAGCCAGGCGAACCTAGCCTTGTTGAAGGCGAGCTCGATTTATGGCCGGATTTTTGCTGTTATTCGCACCCATTGGCTGTTTGCTCTGGTTATGAGCATCGTCATGACGTGGAATCTTGTCTTGCGGCTTCATGCTGAGCCGAACGTCTTTCCCGATGGTGCCGCGTACGGCATGCTGGCGTGCGAAATGTTAGAAGGTAAATTTTCTAACGACCTCTTTGCTTTTCGAACACCCGGATTCCCGGCTTTCCTCGCCGTGGTATTCGCTTTCGCGGGCAAAGAGAACTGGCAGGCCGTAATAAGCGTGCAATTTTTGCTAGGAACTTTTATTCCATTTGGGCTTTATCTCCTGTTTTTGCCCATAACCAAACGGCCGTGGCTAGCGGCGTTAGCTGCCGGGGCCTACCTGCTTGACCGTTATTTTTTGGCCCTGCAGGCCGTGCCGCTCACAGAATTTCTGGGCGGTGCGTGTGCTGTGTTCGTCTTGGCTTGGCACGTTTGGGCGTGGCGGCGCATGCGATGGGCCGAGGCAATTTTTCTTGGTCTGGCTACTGGATATTGGATCCTTGTGAGGCCATCTTTCCAGTTGCTGCCGTGGTGTTTGGCGTTGGCGGGGTTTTTATTGGTGTTTTGGGACAGGGTGGGGGTGAGAAACTTATGGAAACGTCTCGTCCTGTGGCATCTAGCCTACTTGGCTGCGTACCAACTTCCGCTCTTATTCTGGTCGGCACATATCTATAGGCTCACGGGACACTGGGGGCTATCTCACCAGTTAGGAGCCTCCCTCACTAATCACACGGGAGCATTCATGGAGTTTGCTCCGGATCATTATGGGCCGTTAAAAGAAATTTACGTGAGCGAGAAAAGGCGCAGAGGAGGAAACTGGATTAATGTTTTTGACAGCATATATCCGGAACTAACTTCAGCCACCAAATGGCGTCGCTCTGAAATTTCATTAGCTTATAAAGAGATTGATAAATATTTGCTGAGACGCTTTTGGAAAACCTATCTCGATAATGTTAATAAGAGCTGGTACTACCTGTGGACCGAGCCGTCGAGTTACCTTGTGGATGTTTCGGCCACTCAACAAGTAGACCCACGAACTGGTCTTCCATCACCGGTTAAACTTTTTGTGTTTTTACACCGAACGCCGTTCTGGGATAAGGTATATGCGCTGATAGATGTGCATTTTTGGCGGAAGCCGTCTGTTTCGACCACAATCCCGAACTTCCTGCTTATTGCCGCACTAGCAGTGGGTTTAGTGCGCCGCCGCGACATTCATGCGTTGCTGTGCGTCATTTTCATTATTGGCACTGTAATGTACCACATGCTCGTTCATGCGGCAGTGCAATTCACGGAATTTGGTCGCTACCGTCTACCGGTTCAACCCCTTTGGTGGAGCTTTGTCTTCTGTGCGTTTTTGACATTGGGAGCCGAGCTCGTGGCGAAAGTGTGGCCACGAACAGAAAGCGCACCTTCTGCTGAGAGATCGCGGTGAAATAATATAGTCTTTCCGCGACACATCGGGCTGACCGAGAATTTTGCTGACAAAACTGACTATAGCGAAGGCAAGGGGAAGACTTCTAGGAAAGGAGACGGCGTTGCGCATAGCCCTATCAAATGACCATGCGGGGGCCCCAATGAGGGCCGTAATTATGGAAGTGCTGCGGAGTCTGGGGCACGAGGTCATTGATTATGGTTCTGACGGTACGTGCAGCGTTGATTATCCGGACTATGCATTGCCGGCACTCCGCGCATTGCTCGCAGGCCAGGCCGACCGGGTAATTCTCATCTGTGGGAGTGGGATTGGAATGAGCATAACGGCCAATCGGTTACCTGGTGTGCGTTGCGCGCTTGTAACGGATCTTTTCGCGGCGGAAATGAGTCGCCGCCACAACGACGCCAATTGCTTAGCGTTACGTGCGCGGCAACAATCCCCCGACCTAAATGCAGAGATTGTAAAGAAATGGCTTGAGACCCCGTTCGAAGGCGAACGACACCTACGGCGTCTCACAAAAATTGAAGAGGCGACTCGTACGCTGAGACGCGAACTGAACCTCGACTGAACTGTGGAAGGAGTGGCCCAGTGGAAAGCTATCCCGTTGAAACCCCAAACTATGACCTGAGGCAGTCGGATCCGGATGTCTTTGCAGCGATAAATGCCGAAGAAGAGCGCCAGCGCACTACACTGGAAATGATAGCGAGCGAAAACTTTGTGAGCCCGACAGTACTAGCAGCGCAGGGAAGTGTGCTCACAAATAAATATGCAGAAGGGCTTCCAGGCCGGCGCTATTACGGGGGATGCTGTAATGTGGACATTGCCGAACAGCTCGCTATCGACAGAGCCAAGCAACTGTTTGGTGCCCAGCATGCTAACGTTCAGCCCCACAGCGGTGCCCAAGCAAACATGGCGGCTTTTTTCTCCCAGCTTTCGCCGGGTGACACGATTTTGGGCATGGACTTGGCGCATGGCGGGCACTTAACTCACGGCTCACGAGTCAATTTTTCGGGTATCTTTTTTAATGTGGTTTCCTACGGAGTGCGTCCCGACTCGGAGACGATTGATTATGATCAAGTGGCTCAGCGAGCACGCGAACATAAACCTAAAATGATTATTGCGGGGGCAAGTGCCTACCCGCGACAAATTGATTTTGCAAAATTTGCTGAGATTGCAAAAGAGGTGGGAGCTATTTTTCTCACGGATATGGCACACTATGCCGGCCTTGTGGCTGGGGGGGTCTACGACTCGCCAGTGCCTCATTCCGACATTGTGACTACAACCACGCACAAGACGCTGCGCGGGCCGCGCGGTGGAATGATCCTCTGCAAGTCAGAATTCGCAAAAGCCATTGATAAATGGGTCTTTCCGGGCATTCAAGGCGGGCCTTTAATGCACGTCATTGCTGCAAAGGCGGTGTGCTTGGGCGAAGCCCTCAAAGCTTCGTTTAGAAATTACGCTCAGCGCGTTGTCGCCAATGCGAAAGTCCTTGGTGAAGAACTGGTGCGCGGGGGACTGCGCTTGGTAAGCGGTGGAACAGACTGCCATCTACTCCTGGTGGATGTATCCCCGCTCAATATCACCGGAAAGCAAGCAGAACAGGCTCTAGACGAAGCAGGAATTACCGTAAATAAGAACATGATCCCCTTTGATCAGCGCAAACCGACTGAAACCAGCGGCATCCGTATCGGGACGCCGGCGTTAACGACGCGAGGTATGGGGG
>JANZZJ010000025.1 GCA_026419455.1 Candidatus Sumerlaeaceae bacterium
ATGTGCGGACTGGTGCCTGGCGGTACAAGTGTGGTGACCTCCACCCCCTCACCACCAACGTTACGTACCCAGTCGGCGATGGGAGCAATCGAGACTACAACAGGGATCTTTTGCGCTGTGGAGGAGGTTTGCGAGAAACCAACAGTTGGTGTGCCAAGAAACCCAATCGCATGGAGCGCTGGCCACAACAGGGCCACAAGTCGGCGCGCAGCAACCATAGGGTTGGCCCCCTAACTTTTTTTCTTGCTCGAAAACTATCAGGAGTTCTACTTCGTCGAACAGAAACTAATCGAAGCGGCGAAAAAGGTTTCCGCATGAACAAAAGACTATTCACAGTAATTCTGCTGGCAGCGCTTGCCTGGGGGGCAGGCGCGGCTTGGGCGAAAGGGCCGTATTACGACGAATCGGTTCCGGCGCGCTCAGGACGTAAACTGTTGCGTGGACTTACCAACACAGTGTTTTTCTGGGTGGAGGTCCCTAAAGAAATCAGTCGCGACTGGCAGAACGTTGATCCGCTCAGTGGTGTGGTCACAGGGACGGGACGGGGCGTTTTCAAAAGTGTTCAGCGGTTGGGAGCCGGCCTTTACGAAGTTGTCACGTTCCCGATAGATGTGCCGGCGAAATATCAGCCGGTCGTGTACCCCGAAACCCCCATGGAAGACGCTATAGACTGGGGAGCGGAAGATTACTATCGTTCCCGATATACGAGCCGGACCACTTACTGAATTCGGTCACCATCGGGCAAAGTTCGGACAAACCTTGGCAACGAAAAGAGAATGAGTTTGGAGGACTCAAAAATGAGAACGATGTGGCAAAAATTTTTCACCATAACAGCAGTCGCAATGCTGATGGGCGCCGTTCTGCCAGCTGCGGCTCAGCGCTATGGTGACGAGTACCGTGAAGGAAGTGCGTTCGGAAAGATGCAGCATAAGCTAGGTCGCGGCTTAGCCAATATCTTCACAGGTGTCGTTGAGGTGCCGAAGAACATTTCACGTGAATGGCGCAAAAGCGATCCCGTAACGGGTGTCATTGTCGGCGGAGTGAAGGGGGTTGGCTGGGCGGCTGCACGTCTGGCCGTTGGCGTTTATGACACTGTCACATTCCCAATCCCGGTGCCTGCGAACTACGAGCCGCTTATGCAGCCGGAAACACCCCTTCCCAGCGTTTGGGGGGAGCAGTTGCCATATTTCGACCCGGAAGGGGATCCACGCATCACCCGATAGCGCTCTGTGCGTGCACCATAGCAGCCTACGTTTTGTCACCGGAAGGCTTGGAAGAAGTCTTCCGTTTCTCTTTTGTAGCCTAGAGATAGGCGACGTTGCTCGATTTTGTTGGGAAGGAGAAAGGCGACCATGGCTCTGCACTCGCGAATGCAAAGAGTGAACGAAGAGATTCGGGCAGCGATTGCCGAAATTCTCCTCACGGAGATTAAGGATCCTCGCGTGGCGCATCGAATGATTTCTGTTAATCGCGTGGTAGTTTCCAAGGATCTCCACTATGCCCGAGTGTGGGTTAGTGTTCTTGGTACGGACGACGAATGCGCAGCGGCAATGGCGGGACTAAATCACTCACGCGCGTTCATTCGACGTTTGCTCGCACAAAGAGTTGTGCTCAAATATCTCCCCGACCTTCACTTCGAATTCGATTCGTCACTGAAGGAAACAACTCGCCTCCTGCAGCTCTTTCGTCAGATTGAAACAGAAAACCATCCTGCAAGCGAGTCGTAGCGCGGGCCGTGGCATGAGGACTGCGAGAGATTTTGAGCAATGGGTGACAATAGGGTGGCGCTCGTCGACCAAACAAACGGCCCTAAGTGCAGCGAGGTAGCGCCGTGCAGGCGAATACTACACTCCGTGTTGCTTGCATAGGTCACGCGCTTAAAGAGTCCCTTACGCCGCCCCAATGCCTAGCCGCTTTGACTCAGGGGGTGCAAAATGCAGGAGCGAAGGTTTGCGCTTCGTTGTGCATTAGCGACGGCGGCGACGGTTTTCTCGAAGCCCAGCAGGCCTGCTTTCCTTATGCCCTCACAAAAGATATTGTTGTTCGAGCTCCCCACCACCAGAAAATCCGTGCGCGGTATTTGCTGATTCCTCAGAAAAGCATTGCTATCATCGAAAGCGCCGAAGCTGTAGGCCTTCGGCGTGTGCCTCCCGAGGAGCGACGAATCTTGGCACTCGGCACAGGAGGCCTGGCAGAGCTTCTGCTGGACGCGATCAGTGAAGGGATGCATGAGATTCTCGTAGGCTTGGGGGGAAGCGCTACCTGCGACGGGGGAATCGGCATGCTAGGCTTACTCAATGATGTGCTTGTACGTGGCTATTCTCCTGAGCAGGCTCGGTGGCTCACGGCTTATACTTTAGCTGCCCACCACGAGATTTCAGTGACCCGTATCAGGGAAGAGCTCAGTCGGAGGCAAGTCACCGTTCGCGCAGCCGTTGATGTGGACAGCCCTTTGTTGGGCCCGAGGGGAGCCGCCCAACAGTTTGCTCCCCAGAAGGGGGCATCGCCTAACGAAGTTGTAAGGCTTGAAAGACTCCTTAGTCGGTTCGCGGACGATCTCGAGTGTGCTCTGGGTGAAGACCTTCGTCACCAGGAAGGCGTGGGTGCAGCGGGAGGCCTCGGATTCGCTTTCCGGGCTCTCGGAGCAAGTATCGAAAAAGGAGCCGATGTATTTTTGAACTTACCCGAGTTTCTGGAAGCATTTGCTGAGAGCGACATTATTATCACGGCGGAAGGGCGCTTCGACGAAACAAGTTTTAGCGGCAAGGCGCCGTGGAGAGTAGCACAGGCCGGGCGGCGTAGGGGCAAAGAGGTTGCCATATTCTGCGCAACAGCCGACTCCCGTGCGGTGGAAAAAGCAGAACTAGCGGGCGTGTCAGTCGTTCCCTTTGCGCTAGCGCAAGAGCAACGAGATGCGCACCTACGTGCCCACGAGTTGCTCCTTCGCACCGTGGCTTGCTACTTTTCTACAAAACGTTGAATCCTAGCAGTGGCCACTGGTTGTCCATACGAGCCCTTCTACACCCACCTTGTCACTATCCTGTCACATTTCTGTCGCAGATCTGTCACGTGAAACATAACCGGTCTTATGGTAATTCCTCCACGGGACTGATTGAAAATGTCTCCGTGTCATCATCAGTAGTGGGAGTGCTCGGTTTATGCGAGCTAAATGGGCTCTTTGTTTTGCTGCCGCACTAACGGTTTTATCCTCCACAAGTTTCGCAGAAAAGCCAACTGTCCGAATCGAGGGATCAAGCACGGTCTATCCGCTCACCGAAGCAGTGGCTGAGGAATTTCAAAAAGCTAAAGCCAATGCCGTGCATGTAACGGTGGGGATTAGTGGCACGGGGGGAGGGTTTAAGAAGTTCCTGCGCAAGGAAACGGATATAAACGATGCCTCGCGTCCGATTCTTGAGCAGGAATTGGAAGAGGCTCGTCGCCAGGGTGTGAAATTCATCGAGTTGCCGATAGCCTTCGATGCGCTCTCCGTCGTGGTCAACCTCGAGAATACATGGGTGGATCATCTCACTACTGCTGAGTTACAGCGCATTTGGGCGCCCGACGCGCAGGGCAAAGTAACCAATTGGAAACATGTGCGCCCAAATTTCCCGGACGTGCCGTTGGCGCTTTTTGGTCCCGGTAGCGACAGCGGGACATTCGATTATTTCACTGAAGTCATCGTGGGTAAGCCGAAAGCGAGCCGTGGCGACTATATGGCGAGTGAGGACGATAACGTCCTTGTTCAAGGCGTCTCGAAAAACAAAGGGGGAATGGGGTACTTCGGTTATGCCTACTACGTGGAAAATCGCAACCGCCTCAAGGTAGTGCCGATTGATGGCGGCAATGGGCCTGTCGAACCCTCAGAAGAAACCGTGCTCAAGGGCAAATACATCCCCCTCTCGCGTCCGCTTTTCATCTACGTGAATGCGGAGTCATTGCAACGGCCAGAGGTGGCAGAGTTTATCAACTTTTATCTCGATCACATCGCCGATCTGGCAAATGATGTGGGTTATATTCCGTTGCCTAAAGATGCTTATGAAAAAGCTAAGGCACGGGTGAAGGCCCGTCAAACAGGGACAATCTTTGTGGGACATTCCAAAGCTGCGGTCACTGTGGACGATCTCTTCCGTGGGAAATTGCATGATTAGAACTTGCGCAGTGGAGTCTCGCAATGGACGCTAACGCGGTTCAAAGTGCGGACAGCCCATTCGGCCTAAGATTTCAGGGAGCCGAATCGAATGCAGGGGCTACGCTTGTGCGCCGCGCCCGCTGGGCAGATCGGGCTATCGCGGTGATCCTGGGCGCAGCTGCATTCTTGAGCGTATTTGTGACGGGGAGCATCGTCTGGATGCTCCTCACCGAAACGGTGCATTTCTTCCAACATGTGAGTGTACAGGAGTTTTTTACGTCAAAGGAATGGACGCCACTTTTCGCAAATCCTCGCTTCGGCATTGCGCCTTTGGTGGTGGCGACCGGGCTGACGACTCTCATCGCTCTATCAGTGGCGATTCCCCTCGGGACCATCATAGCCATCTACTTGAGCGAATATGCCTCGGTGCGCATCCGTGAAATTCTCAAACCCACTCTGGAGCTTCTCAGTGCTGTCCCCACAGTAGTTTTTGGCTACTTTGCGCTGCTCTTCGTTACACCCGTGCTGCAAAAGCTGTGGCCATCACTGGGGGGATTCAACATGCTGAGCGCAGGCCTCGTCATGGGGATCATGATCATACCTTACGTGAGCTCTTTGGCAGAGGATGCCATGCATAGTGTGCCCATGCTTCTTCGGGAGGGCGCTTATGCATTAGGCGCTAACAAGCTAACCACAGCAGTGCGTGTGGTTATTCCTGCTGCACTGTCGGGGATTGGAGCTGCCTACGTGCTGGCAGTGTCGCGTGCCATAGGCGAAACCATGATCGTGGCAGTTGCAGCTGGGATGCAGCCACGCATGACTTTCGATCCTGCCGAAGGCGCAGCTACGCTCACGGCGTACATCGTGCAAGTGTGTCTTGGCGATGCACCGCACGGCAGCATAGCCTACCGCTCCATTTTCGCCGCGGGTGCCACCCTGTTTGTTCTCAATCTTGGTTTCAATGTGATCGCTCACTATCTGCGGCGTCGTTTCCGCGAGGAGTACTAATATGGAAAAGATGCGTAAAGCGATCCACCGCCGGCGACAAATTGACCGCATGTTTCAACTCGTCGGAGTGGTATGCACTTCGATTGGGGTGACCACAATCGCAGCCCTTTTGGTTTTTCTCGTTGTTAAGGGAGCGAACCACATTACGTGGGAGTTTATGCGCTCATATCCTTCGCGCTTTCCGCAAAAAGCCGGCATTCTGCCCGCACTCGTGGGCTCAGCACTTGTAATGCTTGTCACGGCTGTTCTGGCGATTCCCGTGGGTATCGCGGCAGCAGTCTTTCTCGATGAGTATGCACCACGCAATCGCTTAAGTAACCTCATTGAGCTAAACATCACAAATCTCGCCGGTGTTCCGTCGATAATTTACGGGCTCATGGCGCTGGGAATCGTTGTCTACGCCTTGGGGCTTGGAAGGAGCATCGCTGCAGCTGGCATCACATTGGCGTTGCTGATTCTTCCCATTGTCATCACAGCCACACGCGAAGCTCTCCGTTCCATCCCGCGGGAAATCCGCGAAGCTGCGTTTGCCCAGGGAGCAACCCGCTGGCAGGTGGTTCGGTATCACCTGTTGCCATACTCGCTCAGCGGCATAGCCACGGGGGTGATTATTGCACTTTCACGTGCTGTTGGCGAAACAGCCCCGCTCATCACCATTGGTGCCCTCAGTTTCATCGCTTTCCTTCCACCCTCGCCGCTAAAGTCAGAGCCACCGTTTGTTTCATTCGAATGGCTCAGCTCGCCCTTCACAGTGCTTCCGATTCAGATATTTAACTGGGTGTCGCGCCCGCAGCCGGCATTCCACGAAATCGCCGCGGCAGCGTCGGTGATTCTGATCATTTTCACTCTGCTGCTCAATAGTACCGCAATGATACTCAGACGGCGGGCAAGAGCCCGCCTGAGTTGGTGAGAAGGAGGTCACCACCATATGTCCACTGCAATGTTAGAACCAACGGTTGTAGCAAACCACCAGCAGGTTTCGGGACGGGGAGATGCGCCACGATTGGAAATGCTGACGCCTGAGTTTCCCGAAGCTCTCACTCACCCAGCCAAGGCTGAGGTACGCCACCTCAACTTCTGGTATGGATCGCATCAGATACTTAAAAATGTGAGCTTGGAGATCCGGGAGCGTTGCGTGACAGCTCTCATTGGACCGTCTGGGTGTGGGAAAACGACTCTCCTGCGTTGCTTCAACCGCATGCACGATCTCTACCCCGGCAACCGCTACGATGGCGAGATCCTGCTTCATCCTGATCGCGTGAATATTGTCGCCTCTCACACCGATCCCATCGAAATGCGCATGCGCATTGGGATGGTGTTTCAAAAACCCAACCCCTATCCAAAATCCATTTTTGAGAACGTCGCGTTTGGACTACGTTTGCGCGGCGTCACGGGTTCAGAACTGCGCGACCGCGTCGAATGGGCGCTGCGCAGCGCAGCGCTTTGGGACGAAACTAAGGACCGACTGCGGGACAATGCGCTAGGGTTGAGCGGAGGGCAACAGCAGCGCCTGTGCATTGCACGTGCGCTCGCAACCATGCCGGAAATCCTCCTGCTCGACGAACCGACGTCAGCTCTTGATCCTATTGCCACGGCGCGAATCGAGGAACTTATTGACGAGCTTCGTGGCCAATTGACGATCATCATCGTTACCCATAATATGGCTCAAGCCCAGCGCGTAGCAGATTTCACCGCATTTATGTATCTCGGCAGACTTGTCGAGGCGGGTCTCACGCGAGATATTTTTGAAAACGCCCAAGAAGAACTTACTCGTGAATACGTGCTTGGCCGGTTTGGATGAGGGACAACATTTTTCATGTACCTTTAAACCGGTCCTTGACCCCCGCACGGGCCACGTCGCTAGCTAGTCACCACTGATGCTCAGCGTTGATACACCGGTTGTCGTTATTGGAAAGCCCCGGTCCTCTCTCCTCGAAGGGTTAATTCCACCGCGCATTGGGCGACAGGAACTCGAGGGCATGCCGCCAGGAAATGTTCAGTCCTCCTGTGTCGTCGCCCAAGCGACTTTTGACTACTACGATTATCTGCGATTCGGCCAGGAACTTGTGCGCCTTCGTGACGCTGTGGCGGTTGGCGGAGATCTAATCCTGGTGCGGCCTCGAAGAGGAACCCACGACGAGTTTTTCGTTTACAGGGATGACGAGTTTTTTGTTTCGGAGTTCCCCTCCATTTGGGAAGCTGATTTTTGCCACGCGAGTGTCAGGGGCGATGACCACAAGTTGTGGATTCATTTAAGCCAAAGGCGTTCACCGGAAAAGGCTGACGAAATCCGGCGGCGCCTCCCATGGAGGCACCTCGCTCACGTTTTCACCTTCGCCA